>NZ_JBIUVX010000049.1:0-29977 GCF_044743175.1 Pseudomonas sp. NPDC087690 | reverse complement strand
CCAGCCATGATGGCCGGTTGTTCCTGCGCAAGGACAATGGCCTGGTGCGTGACGTGTTTCAACAGCGTCACATGCAGCGTCTGGTCGGCCACATGGGTATCGGCCACGTCCGTTACCCGACCGCAGGCAGTTCGACTTCGGCCGAAGCCCAACCGTTTTACGTCAACTCGCCTTACGGCATCA
Organism: Pseudomonas sp. NPDC087690; assembly: GCF_044743175.1. Taxonomy (NCBI): domain Bacteria; kingdom Pseudomonadati; phylum Pseudomonadota; class Gammaproteobacteria; order Pseudomonadales; family Pseudomonadaceae; genus Pseudomonas; species Pseudomonas sp. NPDC087690. The sequence goes on along the minus strand of NZ_JBIUVX010000049.1, from coordinate 29,794 downwards.
CCCTGGCGCACAACGGTAACCTGACCAACGTTGAACAGTTGGCCAAAGAGATCTACGAATCCGATCTGCGTCACGTCAACACCAGTTCCGACTCGGAAGTGCTGCTCAACGTGTTCGCTCACGAGCTGGCCCAGCGTGGCAAGCTGCAGCCGACCGAAGAAGACGTGTTCGCTGCCGTGACTGACGTGCACAACCGTTGCGTCGGTGGCTACGCCGTCGTGGCGATGGTGACCGGTTACGGCATCGTCGGTTTCCGCGACCCGCACGGCATTCGCCCGATCGTGTTCGGCCAGCGTCACACCGACGAAGGCGTCGAGTACATGATCGCCTCGGAAAGCGTTTCGCTGGACGTGCTCGGTTTTACCCTGATTCGCGACCTGGCTCCGGGCGAAGCGGTCTACATCACTGAAGACGGCAAGCTGCACACCCGTCAGTGCGCGACCAACCCGTCCCTGACCCCGTGCATCTTCGAACACGTCTACCTGGCGCGTCCGGACTCGATCATCGACGGCGTATCGGTCTACAAGGCCCGTCTGCGCATGGGTGAGAAGCTCGCCGAGAAAATCCTGCGCGAGCGTCCAGAGCACGACATCGACGTGGTGATCCCGATTCCGGACACCAGCCGTACAGCCGCGCTGGAACTGGCGAATCACCTGGGCGTGAAATTCCGCGAAGGTTTCGTCAAGAACCGTTACATCGGTCGTACCTTCATCATGCCGGGTCAAGCGGCGCGCAAGAAGTCGGTACGCCAGAAGCTCAACGCCATTGAGCTGGAATTCCGCGGCAAGAACGTGATGCTGGTCGACGACTCGATCGTGCGCGGCACCACCTGCAAGCAGATCATCCAGATGGCTCGCGAAGCCGGCGCGAAAAACGTCTACTTCTGCTCGGCTGCTCCGGCGGTACGCTTCCCGAACGTCTATGGCATCGACATGCCAAGCGCTCACGAATTGATCGCGCATAACCGTTCGACGCAGGACGTGGCGGATCTGATCGGCGCTGACTGGTTGATCTATCAGGACTTGCCTGACTTGATCGAAGCGGTCGGTGGCGGCAAGATCAAGATCGAGAACTTCGATTGTGCGGTGTTCGACGGCAAGTACGTCACCGGCGATGTCGACGAGGCATACCTGAACAAGATCGAGCAGGCGCGTAACGACTCCTCGAAGATCAAGACCCAGGCGGTCAGTGCGATCATCGATCTGTACAACAACTGAGTTTCTACCGGCCCTGAGGGGCCGGTTTTGTATCTGACTTTCAATTTTCGAGAACAGCGCAAGGAGTGACAGCATGAGTCAGGAATGGGATGCCGGTCGGCTGGACAGCGACCTTGAAGGCGTAGCGTTCGATACCCTGGCCGTACGTGCCGGTCAGCACCGTACGCCGGAAGGTGAGCACGGTGATCCGATGTTCTTCACCTCCAGCTACGTGTTTCGCACCGCTGCCGATGCAGCCGCACGGTTTGCCGGCGAAGTGCCGGGCAACGTCTACTCGCGTTACACCAACCCGACCGTGCGCGCGTTCGAAGAGCGCATTGCTGCACTGGAAAGCGCCGAACAGGCTGTTGCGACCGCAACCGGCATGGCTGCGATCATGGCAGTGGTGATGAGCCTGTGCAGTGCTGGCGATCATGTGCTGGTCTCGCGCAGCGTGTTCGGCTCGACCATCAGTCTGTTCGAGAAGTACTTCAAGCGTTTTGGCGTGGAAGTCGATTACGTGCCACTGGCCGACCTTTCGGGTTGGGATGCGGCAATCAAGCCGAATACCAAACTGCTCTTCGTTGAGTCGCCGTCCAACCCTCTGGCTGAGCTGGTTGATATCGCCGCACTGGCAGAAATCGCTCATGCCAAAGGCGCGATGCTGGTGGTCGATAACTGCTTCTGCACCCCGGCGTTGCAACAGCCGCTGAAACTGGGGGCGGACATCGTCGTGCACTCGGCGACCAAGTTCATCGACGGCCAGGGCCGTTGCATGGGTGGGGTGGTAGCCGGGCGTAGCGAGCAGATGAAAGAAATCGTCGGCTTCCTTCGCACTGCCGGGCCGACCCTGAGTCCATTCAATGCGTGGATTTTCCTCAAGGGGCTGGAAACCTTGGGCCTGCGGATGAAGGCGCATTGTGCCAATGCCCAGGAGCTGGCTGAATGGCTGGAGCAGCAGGACGGTATCGAGAAAGTCCATTACGCCGGTCTCAAGAGCCATCCGCAGCACGAACTGGCTCAACGTCAGCAGAAGGGCTTCGGTGCGGTGGTGAGCTTTGAGGTCAAGGGCGGCAAAGAGGGCGCCTGGCGCTTTATCGATGCCACCCGTTTGATTTCGATCACCGCCAACCTTGGTGACAGTAAAACCACCATCACTCACCCGAGCACTACTTCTCACGGTCGTCTCGCACCGCAAGAGCGTGAAGCAGCGGGCATCCGTGACAGCCTGATCCGCATCGCGGTCGGTCTCGAAGACGTGGCGGATCTGCAAGCCGATCTGGCGCGCGGTCTGGCAGCGCTGTGATCGAGTTGTCGACGCCGACAGCGGGTACCCATGGCCGCGTCGCGTTGGTCACGGGTGCCGCGCGCGGTATTGGTCTGGGGATTGCGGCGTGGCTGATCAGCGAAGGCTGGCAAGTGGTGCTGACCGATCTGGATCGTGCGCGCGGTTCGAAAGTGGCGAAGGTGCTGGGCGAAAACGCCTGGTTCATTGCCATGGACGTTGCCGATGAGGGCCAGGTTGCGCTGGGTGTTGCTGAGGTGTTGGGGCAGTTTGGTCGTCTCGACGCGCTGGTATGCAATGCGGCGGTCGCCGATCCGCACAACATCACCCTGGAAAGCCTCGATCTGGCTTACTGGAATCGCGTGCTGGCGGTAAACCTCAGTGGGCCGATGTTGCTGGCCAAGCACTGTGCGCCTTATCTGCGCGCTCACAATGGTTCGATCGTCAATCTGGCCTCGACCCGTGCGCGGCAGTCGGAGGCGGACTCCGAGGCGTATGCGGCGAGCAAGGGTGGGTTATTGGCGCTCACGCATGCGCTGGCAATCAGCCTGGGGCCGGAGATTCGCGTCAACGCCGTCAGCCCGGGCTGGATCGATGCGCGTGATCCCTCTGCGCGTAGAGCGGAGCCGTTGGCCGATGCCGATCATGCTCAGCATCCAGCGGGCAGGGTAGGGACAGTCGAAGACGTGGCGGCCATGGTTGCGTGGTTGCTGTCGAGGAATGCCGGGTTTGTCACCGGGCAGGAATTCGTCGTCGATGGCGGCATGACGAAAAAGATGATCTATAGCGAGTAGATCGCCTTTTTCTGTGAATTTGCGTTGAATGGACTGGCGCCTTCGCGAGCGGGCTCGCTCCCACATTTGGAATGCAATCCCCTGTGGGGGCGAGCTTGCTCGGGAAGGCGGTCTTGCAGGATGGAAGCAATTTCGTCTTTTTTAGAAAAACTTCAATCCTGCTATTGACTTAGGTTCTCTACCTGCGTAAATTTCGCGGCCTCGGAGATGCAAACGGGTGATTAGCTCAGCTGGGAGAGCGTCTGCCTTACAAGCAGAATGTCGGCGGTTCGATCCCGTCATCACCCACCACTCCCCGAGAGACTTGCGTAAGCAAGAGCGTAGGCTGAAAGTGCCTGCACCGACGCGCAGCGGTAGTTCAGTCGGTTAGAATACCGGCCTGTCACGCCGGGGGTCGCGGGTTCGAGTCCCGTCCGCTGCGCCATATTTTACGAATCAGGCTTGTCTGGTTCGCGATTGCCAAGCACCGAAGCTTGCAGTCAAAACGAGTTACTTGAGCGCAAGCTCAAAGCGATACGCAGCGGTAGTTCAGTCGGTTAGAATACCGGCCTGTCACGCCGGGGGTCGCGGGTTCGAGTCCCGTCCGCTGCGCCATATCTGCTCCAAGGACCACTGAACGCCTTGAAGCACCGAAAGCAACCCTTGGTTGATTCGGAATCGATAGCAAAGACCCTGGTCGAAAGACCGGGGTTTTTTGTGTCTGGAATTTGGCTATTACCTTCTTTTCCTCCCGCCCCAATCCCGAAGCCAACACAAATCCCTGTAGGAGTGAGCCTGCTCGCGATAGCGTCAGTTCAGCCATGCTGCTGGTGACTGACACTCCGCCATCGCGAGCAGGCTCACTCCTACAAGTGTCTACCCGCCTGCTGCGGTCTCACGTCGCATTGATTTTTTGATTCTTTAGTCAAATTTTTGTATCTGGTTGTTTGCTGCGAGCCCAGAAACCTTTAAAGTTAACCTTTCGGTCAGCTTTGCACTGTCATCACGCCTTTCGTTTAGCCAAGAAGGGCTTCTGCAAGACTCGAGATTCCCAGTAGATAACCAGAAGGGCGGACACATAACCGCCCAGAGGATGATCCATGTCCAACCGTGATATATCCCGGCGCTCGTTCCTCCAGGGCGGGCTGGTGGCGGGCGTGAGCGTCACGCTCACGCCACTCAGCACCCAGGCGCTGGCTGCCTTGATGGAAAACAGCGTAACCGTGCCGTCCGAGAAATGGCTCGGCAACAACGGCAAAGCGCGTCAGCGTAACGATGCGCTGTCCAAGGTCTGCGGCAGCAAAGTCTTTGCTCGCGACATTCGCTCCAAGGACATGCCGGGCTGGCCCGAGCAGCAAGGCCACGCCATGTTGCTGAAAACCATCAAGGCTGACCGCATTTACGACGGTTACGACCTGTCGTGGCTCGGCGCTGATTTGCAGCCGGATCGCATCGTCACCGCCGCTGACCTGGACAAGGACGGCATCGTCTTCCCGGAAGAACATGCGCCGGATCCACTGCTGCCAGAAGGCAAGGTGCCAATGTTCATCGGTCACCCGGTGGCCATCCTGATCTGGAACGACTTCGAGCGCTTCCGTCAGGCCAAGAACAAACTCAAATTCAATGACAGAGCGATTCGTTACGGTGCCAAAGTACCGTTCTACGAAGGCGACCCCTACGGCAGCTTCCGCTATGTGCGCGTTGGCGGCGCGACCTCGGCAGACGAAGATGAATTCGCCAGCCTCAAGGACTCGATCCTGTTCCCGATGCTGAAGAACCGTCGTCCGGTGTGGAATTCCCAGCCGAACCTGCACGGCAATCTGACCGAGCGCGGGCTGTTCTACGCTGACCGCATGAAGAGCGAGATCGACACGCCGCCGGACAACTGGCTGGTATTCGACGAGCGCTACAAGACCCCGTCGATCGAGCCGGCTGCAATGGAGCCGGACAACGGCAACGGCTGGTACGACCCGAAGACCAAGACCCTGCATTTCGTAGTGGCCACCCAGTGCCCGCTGGAGGCAGCGACCGAAACTGCGAAGATGATCTCGCCGTCGCGTTTCGGCCTCGACAACCTGAACATGCACCCGGGTTACACCGTCGGTTACGGTTCCAAAGATCACAACATCTTCGTCTACTACGCAGCTCTTGCCGCGTTGTACGGCGCCGGTGTGCCAGTGCGTCTGGCCAACGACCGCTACGAGCAATTCCAGAGCGGCATCAAGCGTCACCCGTTCGACATCCGCTACCAATTGGCCGTGGACAAGAACGACTACAGCTTCAAGATTTTCCGCGCCGAAATGAGCGTCGACGGTGGTGGCCGGATCAACTACAGCCCATCCGTAGCGGCGGTTGGCGCCACGGCGGCACAGTCGATTTACTACATGCCGCAAAACGACCTGCAGGTCACCGCCTACCACTCGCGTGCTGTCGAGGCCGGTTCGATGCGCGGTTACGGCACCCTGCAGAGCATGGCGGCGACCGAAATGATGGTCGACGAAATCGCCAATCGCCTCGGTGTCGATGCCATCGATCTGCGTCGCAAGAACGCTCTGCGTTCGGGCATGAAAAACACCCAGGGCGCGATCCCCGCCGGTGCTTTGCGCCTGCATGAAATTCTCGACAAGGCCTCGGTGCACGAAGTCTGGAAAAACCGCGACGCGATCAAGAAACAGCGCGAAGCCGCCGACCCGGACAACTGGTACGGCGTCGGTTTCGCCATTTGCCAGAAAGACTTCGGCACCGGTTCTGAAGCGCCGATGGCCAGCATCGAATTCACCGCTGACGGTCGCATTACTCTGCGCCATATCGGCATTGAGATCGGCACCGGCATGTCCACCTCGCAAGCCTTGGTCGTGGCCGATTTCCTCGGCAGCCCGGCGCACGAAGTGAAGACTGGCGAAACCGAATGGAAGGAAATGCAGCTGATCACCAGCGGCAACCCTTACATCATGAGTCAGACTGAGCAGGATAACCTGCTGCGCAACCCGCGCTGGGTCGGCAAGCTGGCCTCGGCCTCGTCGGCGACCAACTCGGCGTACTACTTCAGCCATGCCACCCGTGAAGCGGCGCGCGTGCTGTTCAACAACGGTTTGTGGCCAGCGGCCATGGAAATCTGGCGTCAGGGTCCTTACGGCGGTCAAGCCAACCCTTACGTTGTACGTCGCGAAGATGCGCATTGGGTTGACGGCAAACTTACCGCCAACGGCATGCAGCCGTTGAGCTTCGAAGAGCTGGCCAAACACGCTCACGAGCGTGGCCTGGTGACCGGCGCCACCGTTCATGCGTTCAACCGCTGGAGCTGGGCTGAAGCCGAATACAGCATCGACGGCGTGCGCGAGCGTCTGCCGCTCGATGGTCTCGCCGTGAAATACGGTGACGGCGCGCCGAAAGCGAAGAAAGCGTTGATGACCACGTCTGGTTTCCATCTGTTGGACCGCCAGAACATCAATTATCCGGTTGTGCAGTTGAACAACGCTGCCGTGACTTACTACAGCCCGGTCGCCACGCTGGTCGAGCTGAAGGTCAACAAGGGTTCTGCCGAAGTTGAAGTGCTCAACCACCATTCGTGGGTCGAGTGCGGTCGTGTGCTGGTCGAAGAGTTGGTCAAGGGGCAGATGGAAGGCGGTATCGCCATGGGCATCGGTCACGCGTTGATGGAAGAAATGCCGCTGTATGAAGGTGGGCCGGGGGAGGGTGACTGGAACTTCAACCGTTACCGTCTGCCGATGGCGCGCCACGTTGCTGTGTGGAAACAGACGTCGGAAATTCTCCCGGCACTGTCGCCAAGCGATCCGTCCAAAGGCATCGCCGAAGTGGTGATGATCCCGATTGTCGGCGCCATCGGTAACGCCGTGGCGCATGCCATCGGTAAACGTGTTCGCGATCTGCCAATCACTGCTGCGCGCATCAAGGAGGCCCTCAATGGCTAACCGTCCGCTTCAACTGACCCTCAATGGTCAATCCGTCGGCCCGGTGGACATCCCTGATGACCTGCCGATGATCGACTATCTGCACGAATACAAAAACCTCACCGGTTCGCGTCTGGGCTGCGGCCAGGGCATCTGCCACGCCTGCGTAGTGATCGTCGACAATCCCGACGGCACCAGTGAAGAGGTGCGCACCTGCATTACCGGCGCGCACTACTTCGAAGGCAAGAAAGTCCGCACCATCGAGAGCCACGCCAAGCGTGACGAAGACGGTCAGGTGACTGAGCTGAACCCGATCCAGCAGCGCTTCGTCGATGAGTTCGCTTTCCAGTGCAGCTACTGCGCACCGGGCTTCGTCAACGCCGCGACCGTGCTGGTTGAGAAGCTGCAGCGCCAGCCGATTGTCAAAAGCCAGCTGGAACAAGTCATCGAGGACAGCCTCGGCCATCACGTCTGCCGTTGCACCGGGTACGTGCGTTACTACAACGCTACCCGCAACGTGCTGACCGATCTCGGCCTGGTCAAGGAGGGTTAAGCATGAAGCTTTTACTGACCCGCCTGACCTTGGCGGTCGGCCTCGCTGCGCCGGTGTTGTTTGCTCACGCCGATGATCAGGTCAAGCGTGGCGAGTATCTCGCACGCGCTGCTGACTGCATGGCTTGCCACACGGCAGCGGGTGGTGCGCCGTTTGCCGGCGGTCTGCCGATCGTCTCGCCGTTCGGCACGATCTACGGCACCAACATCACCCCGAGCAAAGAGCACGGCATCGGTTTGTATAACGATGACGAGTTCTTCGCGGCGCTTACCGAAGGCAAGCGTCGCGACGGTGCGAACCTGTATCCGGCGATGCCGTACACCTCGTATCACCTGATGCCGCGCGCGGATTCGGATGCGATCCATGCGTATCTGAAAACCATCGAGCCGATCGAGCGCGCAGCGCCGGTCACCAGTCTGAGCTTTCCGTTCAACGTGCGTCCGGGTCTGATCGGCTGGAACATGATGTACGGCAAAGACCTGAAACTGGAGTCGGCCGAAGGCAAAAGTGAAGCGTGGAAACGCGGCCAATACATGGTCGAAGTGCTCGGTCACTGCGGCGAATGCCACACCCCGCGCGGCCTGCCGGGTGCGATGCAGCTGGATAAACGCCTCACCGGCGGAATCCTTAATGGTTATCTGGCGCCGAGTCTGCTGGCTACTGATCTGGCCGCTCGCGGCTGGAACGGGCAGGATCTGAGCACGTTCCTCAAGCACGGCATGAGCGCGCAGGGGACGATGTTCAACGAGATGTTCCCGGTGTTCCACAACAGCACTCAGGGCCTGAGCGATCCGGATCTGGCGGCAATGGCGACGTTCCTGCTCGGCGACAAACCGCCGGCAGCCAAAACGCTTGTCGAAGTGCCGGTGGAAAAACTCAGTCCGAGCGCCCAGCGCGGCCAGCAGGAATACCTGAATGTCTGCGCCGGTTGCCATGCGGTCGGTGGTGAAGGCAAACCGCACATCGCGGTGGCCATGCGCGGCAACACCACGTTGCGCCTGGAAGATCCACGCAACCTGTTGCGCGTGATCGAAGATGGTATCGGCGAGCAGAAGTTTTCCGGTTTCGAGCACATGCAACCGATGCCGGGTTTTGCCGGCAAGCTCAGTCCTGAACAGCTGACCGATCTACTCAACTACCTGCGTCAAGGGTGGGGCGGCCAGTCTGCCGAGCTGGCAGTGAGCGAGGTGCAGAAGTTGCAAGCCGACGCACCGTCCATCGAGCACAAGGCCCACTGACATGCAGCATCTCGATCTACAAGTGGTGCGCCGCGCGCTGGAGTGGTCGGTGGCGGGGCAGCGTATCTGGCTCTGCACCGTGCTGACGACTTACGGCTCGGCACCGCGTGCGCCGGGTTCGCTGCTGGCGGTGAACGATGGTGGGCAGTGGATCGGCTCGCTGTCGGGTGGCTGTGTCGAGGAAGACTTTCTCGAACGCGTCGCCGAAGGTGCGTTTGTCGATGCGATCAACGTCGTGCGTTACGGCGAGGGCGACGATCCGCGTTCGCGGGTCAGCCTGCCGTGTGGCGGCATTCTCGATGTGCTGGTAGAGAAGTTTGACGCCGACTGCGATGTGCAGGCGCATCTGCGTGAGTTGGAGTCGGCGCTGCTCGGTCAGCGTCGCTTGATTCGCGAGGTCGATCTGGCCAGCGGTGCGCGCAGTCTGTTCGCAGATCGCGAGCAGGGTGCGCGCATCGAGCGTGAGATTGATCGGGTGCGGATTCGTGTTGGCGCGGCGCAGCGCTTGTTGCTCGCCGGTTATTCCAGCGTGGCGCAGGCGTGTGCCGAGTTCGCCGTGGGTCTCGGGTTTGAAGTGATTCTCTGCGATCCGCGTGATGAAGTGCTTGAAGGCGTGGTGCTAAACGGCGTGGAGATTCGTCGGCAATTGCCTTCGGTGTTCATCGCCGATGGTGGCTGCCACCGCGATACGGCGGTCGTCGCGTTGACCCACGATCCGCGCATCGACGATCTGGCGATGATGGAAGCGGTGCGCACCGAAGCGTTCTACATTGGCGTGATGGGGTCGCTGCAGACCTCGCAGAAACGCTTTGAGCGACTGCGCCGGATCGGTGGGCTGGGCGAGTCTGAGTTGGCGCGGATCCATGCGCCGATCGGGCTTAACCTCGGCAGCAAGACGCCGGCGGAAATTGCTCTGGCGGTGCTGGCTGATATCCTGCGGATCCGTAGCGGGATTGCTCGGGATCAGCTCTGAAACCGTTCAGTGTTGAATAAAAAGGGCCGCTGTTCAGCGGCCCTTTTTTACATCCCGAATTTGTCGCGCAACCCGTAATACCAGGCACCCAGCGCCGCAAACGGTGTTCGCAGCAATTGGCCGCCGGGGAACGGGTAGTGGGGCAGATCGGCAAACGCATCAAAGCGCTCAGCCTGACCGCGTAACGCCTCAGCCAGAACCTTGCCTGCCAGGTGTGTGTACGTCACGCCATGGCCGCTGCAGCCCTGCGAGTAATAGATGTTTTCACCCAAGCGCCCGACCTGAGGTAAGCGTGAGAGGGTCAGCAGGAAATTTCCGGTCCAGGCGTAATCAATCTTCACATCCTTGAGCTGCGGAAATGCCTTGAGCATCTTCGGGCGGATGATCGCCTCAATGTTCGCCGGATCCCGCGCGCCATAAACAACGCCGCCGCCGAAGATCAGACGTTTGTCGCCAGTCAGGCGGTAATAGTCGAGCAGGTAGTTGCAGTCTTCGACGCAGTAATCCTGCGGCAGCAATGTTTTCGCCAGCTCGTCACCCAGTGGCTCGGTAGTGATCACCTGAGTGCCGCACGGCATCGATTTGGCTGCCAGTTCCGGCACCAGATTACCGAGGTAAGCGTTGCCGGCGACAATGATGAACTTGGCCCTGACCTTGCCTTGCGGCGTATGTACCACCGGGTTGGCGCCACGCTCAATGCGCACGGCAGGCGATTGCTCATAGATCGTGCCGCCGAGCGACTCGACCGCCGCTGCTTCGCCGAGGGCAAGGTTCAGCGGATGAATATGGCCTCCGCTCATATCGAGCATGCCGCCGACGTACTGATCACACGCGACCACTTCGCGGATGCGGCGTTGATCGAGCAGTTCCAGTTGCGTATGACCGAAGCGCTCCCAAAGACGCTTCTGCGATTCCAGGTGACCCATCTGCTTGGCGGTAATGGCTGCGAATACGCCGCCGTCCTTCAGGTCGCACTGAATGTTGTACTTGGCCACGCGCTCGCGAATGATCCGGCCACCCTCGAAAGCCATCTGCCCGAGCAAATGCGCCTGCTTCGGCCCAACGGTGCGTTCGATCACATCGATGTCACGGCTATAACTGTTAACGATCTGCCCGCCATTACGTCCAGAGGCGCCGAAACCGACCTTGGCCGCTTCCAGTACCGTCACGCGAAAACCGTTCTCCAGCAGAAACAGGGCAGACGACAATCCGGTATACCCGGCGCCGATCACACAGACGTCCGTCTCCACATCATCCTGCAAGGCAGGGCGGGGCGGTACGGTATTGGCCGACGCAGCGTAATAGGACTCTGGGTAAGGGGTGTTCGCCATCCGGCAGCCTCTGTTTAATATATTTTACGAGTGCACCGATCCTACCTGAGTTGAAAAACCTCCGCCAGCCACCGGAAAATCTTCGTCAGCGGCCCGAAATTAAATATTTTGCATATTCATAGGGTTAGGTGAAAAAAAGGTGTTGACACCCCTCGGGAATTCCGTAGAATGCCGCCTCACAGCAGGCACGTAGCTCAGTTGGTTAGAGCACCACCTTGACATGGTGGGGGTCGTTGGTTCGAGTCCAATCGCGCCTACCAAACAAAATCCGCTCTGCTGGGCGGTCTAGAAGGGCTCACCGAAAGGTGGGCCATTTTTTGTTGTCTGCGATTTGTGCGGAGTGCTCAAAAGGTATCGGGCTTGTTCATCTGGGCGCCGGGAGTGCTGTTGTGACTGTAGTGATTATTGGCATTCAATATTCCAAGCCTCGACTCTCAGCCGTTCCAACAGGCTGCATCTCTTTAGAGATACTTGGTTCCCAGCCTTTTTTAAGGAGTTCTTTCCTCGCTGACAAAAAAGGCGTGCCTTCTTTTATCGGGATTTCTGTTGCGCTGGCAAAGGTGCAGCTGAAGCAAAGCAATAAAGATACGAACAGATGTGTTCTCATTTCGCAGTCCCGCCAAATTTCCTGTAAGTCGACACGACGTCGTCATAGGGCATGTACTTTTGGCCGGAGGGCTTTCCATTTAGCGGGCGGTTGGCTTGGCCTGGACCCATGGGTAAGGCTTCCCACTGGCCAGATGCCTTGTGAATTGCATTTTTGATGTCGCCGTTTACGATTGGATCAATTGCCTTTACCGATCGTAGGAATCTGTTACGCGAGTTGCGGGTTTGCCACTGATGGAAAAATCCTTTTCAAGGGGTCAGGCGGGTGCTGGCAGGCTGTCGCTGATTTCGACGATGCGAGCTATCCGTGGCGTCTTTATGAAATGTCTGGGCGGTGCGGGAGTCGGCGTGGAGTTGGGCGGGCGCTGGTGGGGAGGAGCCTGTCCATAGGTTTGGAGTGCATCGAATTGAACCGTCCATGTAACTTTCGTACGCAGATGATCCTACTATTTCGAAGGGTGGTTAACAATTGTTACATCTTTTTGGTTGACTGATTTGCGGCGAGTTTTTCGCGGATTTTCTCCGCGCTCTGATTGGTTTGGATCCTTGCTGATTTGCGTGCGAGTGATCAGGCAGGCTGGATGTGGCTGTCGCTACTCCTGGAGTTGTGCTTTGTGGCGGCCAATGAGTAACCGTCTGTCGCCATCGTCCTTTGAAATAATGTGGATATTTAATGACTTACGATGATTTTTAACCGACCGGTTATCAAAAATAAGTTGTTAGGTGCAGGATGATTCAGTAAGATCCGCCCCGCGTTCACCACCACGGTTTATGCATTTTTAAATCCCAAGCTTCCATCAGCTGCTTGGGATTTTTTTTGCCTGCGATTTGCCTCTACCGGCTGAATTTCTCGTTTCGGTCTCTCCTGAATGCCTGACGACACCCGACAGGCAAATCCTTGTTTTTTCAACTACTACTGACTGGCCGATTTCAACTCTTTCTTATGAGGGTGTGTCGATGCTGGTTCATTGGTTTCTTGCAGCTGTTCATCTGCTGGCATTTGCCTTGGGTTTTTGGGCCGTACTGACGCGAGGGACGGCGTTCAGTCGCTTGGCGGCGGGGACGGGAGAGGCGGGGCGGGTTCTGCTGGCCGACAATTTCTGGGGGATCTGCGCACTGATCTTGTTGATCACCGGCGGGATGCGTGCCTTCGGCGGATATGAAAAAGGCACTGACTATTATCTTCATCAACCGCTGTTTCATCTGAAGATGACGCTGTTCGTTCTGATTCTGCTGATAGAGCTGGCGCCGATGATCACGCTGATCAAATGGCGGATCGCCAAGGCGCGGAGTGCGGAGCTCGATACCGGGGGAGCAAAGCTGTTCGCACGCATCAGTCACGTCGAAGCGCTCTTACTGGTGCTAATGATGGTTGCAGCCACTGGCATGGCGCGCGGTGTGGTGTTCGGATAGGAAGGCGAATTCCCTTTGCTCTATCGGAAATGTCCGACAGCCAGCCTTGAGAATGCTCGGTAGTATCGATCAGCAGAAGGGACGGGAGCGTAACGCGGCGGGTGCATGTGTCAGGCGCCGTGCCCAAGGAGCTTGGGAAGCGGGTGGCAAAACGGCGCGTGAATCTTTAGCCAGTCATTGCGCGCAAGCAAACGAACTGGCTACTGACTGCAGTGCGACTCAGGGAGTCTGTGGCTTGTCCGGGGCGGTCAGGCCAGCCTGAATACGCTGGTAGATTTCTTCACGATGCACTGCAACGTTTTTCGGCGCGTTGATGCCGATGCGAACCTGTTGGCCGCTTACGCCCAGAATGGTGATGGTGATGTCATCACCGATGTTTATGCTTTCACCGACTTTGCGGGTGAGTATCAGCATGGTCTTCTCCTTGATTGCTTTGTAGGGCACCTGATTCAGACAGTGCAGAGGTCGGTGGTACGTATAGATTAGTGCGAAGTCTCACGGTTTGGGTGCCTCTTTCTGACGCGCAGATGCGGCATTAATTCCCAGGGCGTAACTATACAGAGGCTGCAATCATCAATCTCGTTGTTTTGTGCCCATTTTGCGGGGCTCGCGAAGTATTTATGAATGTTAAGATCGCCGCTTTGAGAATTCCGAGGGAAGCGTTGTGCGCAAATTGGTTTGGGTAGTCGCGGCACTGGTATTGGCAGGATGTGGTGAAGGCAAGAGTGTGGACGAGCAAAAGTCGCCAACGGTGGCCGCGACAGCTCCGGTCGCAGCATCTGTTGCGCAGTGGGATCTTGAAGTGCGTGGCGAAACGCCTCAGGCGGTCAGTGATCTGAGTGGCTGGTTGATCGAACACGCTTTCGTGCCGACAGTTGTCAGGGATGGTAGCGGCAAAACGCGCATTCTGATTGGTCCGTTCAATTCCCAGGCCGAAGCTGAAGCCCGAAAAGTGCAGGTGGATGCGGCGTTGGTGAAAGCCAAAAAACAGAATATTGAATCGGTCATCATCGAGCATCCGATCACGCCGTAACACGCTCCATTCGGCGGAGCTGCCTAAAGGTCATCAAGCGCGATTCGTTCCTTTTGAATCGCCGAAGATATCCAGAAGGAGCTCCCCATGGCCTCCGCCAACCCCTACAAGTTGTTCGATGTCACTTTGCAGCGTAAAACCCGATTGAGTCCGCACATGATGCGCCTCACTCTGGTGGGCGCACCCGTTTGCGAAATGGCCACGTGGGCGCCGGATCAACGGGTAAAGCTGTTTTTCCCTGCCGCCGACGGTTCACAGTCAAAGCTTGCCCAAGACGAGGGTTGGTACGCGCGCTTCAAGTCGATGCTGGTCGATCGACGGCCCGCGATGCGCACCTACACCATTCGCCACCTGCGAGTTGAACAGGGCGAAGTGGATATCGATTTTGTTCTGCACGGTGAAACCGGTCCGGCATCGCGATGGGCCTTGCGCGCGCAGCCGGGGGACTCAATGCAGATTCTTGCCCCTGACAAACATTTTTCAGCGCAGCAGGCCGGTGGGTTCGAATGGAAGCCTCCGCGAGCGCTAAAGCAATTGCTACTCGTCGCCGATTCCACGGCGTTGCCGGCCGCCATGGGCATTCTCGACGAAATGGCGGTCCTCGCCGAGCCCCCGCAAACCCAAGCGTTCTTCGAAGTCGACAGTGCGCAAGACATGCTCGCCGTGCCTGACTGGCCTGGATTATCGGTGCAATGGTTGATTCGTGATGAGGCCAATGCAGAGGTCGCCGGTGCGCTGATGGTCGATGCGGTGCGGCAAGCGACCTTGCCCGTGCATACCTCTTCAGAGGGGCAGGCCGTGAAGCTTGCGGATGTCGATATTGATAA
The DNA here is from genome assembly GCF_044743175.1 of Pseudomonas sp. NPDC087690. Taxonomy (NCBI): domain Bacteria; kingdom Pseudomonadati; phylum Pseudomonadota; class Gammaproteobacteria; order Pseudomonadales; family Pseudomonadaceae; genus Pseudomonas; species Pseudomonas sp. NPDC087690. The sequence continues at coordinate 14,655 of NZ_JBIUVX010000049.1, read as the reverse complement.
AGACATTCTCTGGGAAGTCGCCGACGCCGCAACCGGAGGTTTCTACGGCTGGATTGCAGGAGAAAGTGCGGCGGTCATGAGTCTGCGCAAATACCTGATCAAAGAGTGCGGCATCCCGCGCGAAGCGCTCAATCTGATGGGTTACTGGCGCTACAACAAATCTGGCAGCTAAGCATGAAAAAGGGCCTCGAACATCACGTTCGAGGCCCTTTTGTATTGCGTGAGGGATTAACCGCAGGCTTTCAGATTGACTGGCCCGACAAATTCATTGCCGCGCCCCATCACACACGCCACGCTCTGATTACGCTGGCGTTCCCAGTCCTGCACGGGATAGGTCTTGTCCCACGCCTCGTACAATTGACGATCCTGTTTCGACAGGCGCAGGCCATATTGCTTGCTCATGTAGAAATAGGTGCGGGCGATCATGCCGCGAATCGAAGGGCGCGGCATGACCTTCTTTGCCTTGAAGTCGACCTGAGTCAGACACGAGCCGTACTGACCGGATTGCACCGGTAGCCAGCCGTAACTGAAGTTGCTGCGGTCGCCATTGACCTCACCGATGCTCGGCACCAGGTTGTGCAGGTCGGCCTCGGCTTTCTGGTAGGACGGGTCATAGCGTGTGCAGTTCTTGCGACCGCCTTCCTGCCAGCATTGACGCTGATGGCCAAACTGCCACGCCGGCACGATGTGCTCCCACTCGATGCGCGAAGCGCGTTTGGCGTTTTTGCGCGGTATATAACCGCAAGCCTTCAAATCAACTTTGTTGCCGGTGTATTTGCATCCGCAGTAAAACTCGGTGGACTGCGGCGCGTACAGCTTCCAGGCGACCTTCTTGGCTTCGGTGAAGGTGCGGGGTGCGCCGGCCTGAGCCCCCATGGCGACGAACAACAACAGTAAAGCGAAAAAGCGGACACTCATTGAATCAATCTTCCTTCGGCACAACCCAAAAAATCTGCACGCCGCCATCGTCTCGGTAGGCGAGGGTGACGTTGTCGTTCTCGTCGATTTCCTCGAGCAGGCGCTCCCACTCATCCATCGGCTCATCCGGCAAACGGAAGATCAGCGCGGCTTTGGCTTTTTGTGCGGTGGGGGAGTTGATGATTTTCTGAACGCGCAGACCCATGCGTTCGTAAGCATCAGGAGCATCAGGAGAGGTGGCCACGAGGTTATCCTTATTAAGCTGTACGTGCATACAGTATTTAACTGTAAGCAATTTCGCAACTGCTTAAAATTCAAGAAAATCCTCTGACAGCGGTTTTCGGATTTTGGTGTAGGTCGTGTCGACTTTTTTGTGGGAAAAATGCAGAAGGGTTGTAAGCAGCGCACCACTCGCCGGACAGGAGAGTGGTGAACCAAGTGCCCGATCGAGAATCGACCGGGCGAAGGTCAATCAGTATTCCCAGAACATCCGTTGCAGTTCCTTGCTGTCATTGGTTTTGGTCAATGCGACCATCGCCAGGATGCGGGCTTTCTGCGGGTTCAGGTCGTGCGCGACAACCCAGTCGTATTTGTCGTCTGGCTGCTCGGCGTTGCGCAGAACGAAGCCGCCAGCGTTGACGTGAGACGAACGAATGATTTGCACGCCATCCTTGCGCAGCGCTTGCAGGGTCGGAACTACGCGAGAGGATACGGAGCCGTTGCCGGTACCGGCGTGGATGATCGCCTTGGCGCCGGACTGCGCGAGAGCCTTGTAGGCGGTATCGCTCACGTTGCCGTAGGAATAAGCGATTTCTACGTCAGGAAGACTCTTGATGTTTTTGATGTCGAATTCCGAATCCATGGTGTGACGCTTGGCTGGCAAGCGGAACCAGTAGGATTTGCCTTCGACCACCATGCCCAACGGACCCCAGGCGCTCTTGAAGGCCTCGGTTTTGATGTTGATCATTTTGCTGACGTCGCGACCGGACTGGATTTCATCGTTCATGGTCACCAGTACGCCTTTGCCGCGTGCATCTTTACTGCTGGCGACAGCGACGGCGTTGTACAGGTTGAGCATGCCATCTGCCGACATGGCAGTGCCTGGACGCATCGAGCCAACGACGATGATCGGCTTGTCAGTCTTCTCGACCAGATTGAGGAAGTAGGCGGTTTCTTCCAGGGTGTCGGTACCGTGGGTGATGACGATGCCGTCGACGTCTTTGCTGTCAGCCAGTTCCGCAACACGGCGGCCCAATTGCAGCAGGTTGTCGTTGGTGATGCTTTCCGAAGCAATCTGCATGACCTGTTCGCCGCGCACATTGGCCAGTTTGTTCAGCTCGGGAATGCCGGCAATCAATTGTTCGATGCCAACTTTGGCGGCCTGGTAGGTGGCGCTGTTGGCAGCACTCGCGCCGGCACCGGCAATGGTGCCGCCAGTGGCAAGTACCACCACGTTAGCGAGTTTTGTCTGGGTTTCGACTTCTTTCGCCTGAAGGGCGGTAGGCAAAAGCAGGAGAAGGGCCAAAGCGCCCGGAACCAAAGTGTTAAAAGCAGATTTCATTATTTTTCTCTCTAGTAGTGAGACGGTGCTGATGCAGGTTCATCTAGATGCGCCCCGGGCTGATCTGAATGCCTGGAGTGCTATGGGAAGAGCAGGATCTGTACCAGCCGTACTTTGCTTTAGAGAAATGTTTAACCTGATGATTTAAATCAAGTTTTTATGATTTGGAAAAGAGCAGAGGAAATCGCCTATCCGGGTTTCCGAACAATGGAAGCTTTCGCGTTCGGTTCACCGAAAAGGACTACCGATCCTGTCGAACGAATCTGCTTGCCGGATTCGAATGTTCTGCTAAAGAAAGCCCCGCGCTGGCCGATGGTGGTTCAAGGAAACTAAAATGTAGGGAGTCCACATGTCACTGACGATTGGTTTGGCAAACCCCGGCGCCGTCACCATCGGCGGCAAAACTGCGGCGACCATCAATGCCTTGAGCGAGGCGCAGACAGATGCGTCCGCTGAGGCATTGGGCACTGAGAAGGAACCAGGCAATCAGGTCCGAACCGGTGGCGCCGCGCCAGAAGACAGCAAGGCTGAAAGTAGCGATAACCTGAGCGTTACCGTCAAAATGCTGCTGAAGCGAATGCAGGAATTGCAGAAGCAGCTTCAGGAACAGCAGCAGCGTCTGGCGGCGGCGCAGGCTCAGAGTTATCCGACGCCGGAGGCGAAGTCGCAGGCGGTGATGTCCATTCAGGGGCAGATTGCGCAAACCAGTGGCGAGATGATGGAAGTCGCGGGAGCACTGCTCAAGGAAATGACCAAGGATTCCACCAGCGGTAATCTGGTCAGCACCACGGCATAAATAGCGAAGGGGCGACTCGGCAGATTCGCCCTACAACAAATGACGATTTCTGATTGTTGACAAATGTCGGCGAGATTCGCATAGTCCGGTCTACGCAAACGTTTGCGCGGCTTTCCCGATGCACTGTCTCTCGGCTGAAAGCGACGTAGCTTACGCCAGCGCAAGCGTTGCTCACAATAATCATAAGATCGGAGTGAACCCATGAAGCTGCCATTTGCTGGACGTCTTCTCGCTGTCGCTATGCTGGCCGCCGCCGCTGCCACGCTCCCTGTCTCTTCGGCGTTCGCCGAATCCCCTGAAAAGCCCAAGGTCGCGCTGGTCATGAAGTCCCTGGCCAACGAATTCTTCCTGACCATGGAAGATGGGGCCAAGGCTTATCAAAAAGAGCATTCCGCCGATTTCGATCTGATCTCCAACGGGATCAAGGACGAGACGGATACTGCTGGCCAAACGCGGATCGTCGAGCAAATGATCCTGGCGAAGGTCAATGCCCTGGTCATTGCGCCATCTGACTCCAAAGCCATGGTGCCGGTGATCAAGAAGGCCGTGGATGCCGGTATTACCGTGATCAACATCGACAACCAGCTCGATCCGCAAATCGTCAAAAGCAAGAACATCAGCGTGCCATTCGTTGGCCCGGATAACCGTAAAGGCGCACGTCTGGTCGGTGAGTATCTGGCGAAACAGCTCAAGGCCGGTGATCAGGTCGGCATCATCGAAGGCGTGTCGACGACGACCAATGCCCAGCAGCGTACCGCTGGCTTCAAGGACGCGATGGACGCGGCGCAGATCAAGGTCGTTTCCCTGCAGTCCGGTGATTGGGAAATCGACAAAGGCAACAAGGTTGCCGCTTCGATCCTCAGCGAATACCCGGACGTCAAGGCGCTGCTGGCCGGTAACGACAGCATGGCCGTCGGCGCCGTCTCCGCTGTACGTGCCGCCGGCAAGGCGGGTCAGGTACAGGTTGTCGGTTACGACAATATCAACGCCATCAAGCCAATGCTCAAAGACGGTCGCGTGCTCGCGACTGCCGATCAGTTCGCCGCCAAACAGGCTGTTTTCGGTATCGAAACTGCGCTGAAAATCATCAAGGGCGAGAAGGTCGACAGCGGAACCAACGGCGTGATCGAAACACCGGTTGAACTGGTCACCAAGTAAGACTTCTGGCGACACAACGACGCTCGCCCGTCCGGGCGAGCGTATGGAGAGTTTTTTATGTCAGTTTCCGCCCCGAACGCTGTCCTCTCGGTCAGCGGTATCGGTAAGACCTATGCGCAACCGGTGCTCACCGGCATCGATTTGACGCTGATGCGCGGTGAAGTGCTGGCGCTGACCGGCGAGAATGGCGCCGGCAAAAGTACCCTGTCGAAGATCATTGGTGGCCTGGTCACGCCGACCACCGGCCAGATGCAATTCCAGGGCAAGGACTATCGCCCTGGCAGTCGCACCCAGGCTGAAGACCTCGGCGTGCGCATGGTCATGCAAGAGCTCAACCTGTTACCGACGCTGTCGGTGGCGGAGAACCTGTTTCTCGATAATCTGCCAAGCAACGGTGGCTGGATCAGTCGCAGGCAATTGCGCAAAGCGGCGGTCGAAGCCATGGCGCAAGTCGGTCTTGACGCGATCGATCCCGATACTCTGGTCGGCGAGTTGGGAATCGGCCATCAGCAGATGGTCGAAATCGCCCGCAATCTGATCGGTGATTGCCATGTACTGATTCTTGATGAACCGACCGCGATGTTGACAGCGCGCGAAGTCGAAATGCTCTTCGAGCAGATCACTCGTCTTCAGGCACGCGGTGTTTCCATCATTTACATCTCCCACCGTCTCGAAGAACTGGCGCGCGTGGCCCAGCGCATTGCCGTGCTACGTGACGGTAACCTGGTGTGCGTCGAGCCGATGGCCAACTACAACAGCGAGCAGTTGGTGACGCTGATGGTCGGTCGCGAGCTGGGCGAACACATTGACATGGGGCCGCGCAAGATTGGCGCTCCGGCATTGACGGTCAAAGGCCTGAGCCGTTCGGACAAAGTGCGCGATGTCTCTTTCGAGGTGCGCGCGGGCGAGATCTTCGGGATTTCCGGACTGATCGGGGCTGGGCGCACAGAGTTGTTGCGCTTGATCTTTGGTGCAGACACCGCCGACAGTGGCACCATCGCCCTCGGTTCGCCGGCGAAAGTGGTCAGTGTGCGTTCGCCGGTCGATGCGGTGCGCAATGGCATCGCGCTGATCACTGAAGACCGGAAGGGCGAAGGCTTGCTGCTCAGTCAATCGATCAGCGCCAACATCGCACTGGGCAACATGCCAGAAATTTCCAGTGGCGGTGTCGTCAACAACGGCGACGAAATCGCTTTGGCGCAGCGTCAGATCGACGCCATGCGCATTCGCAGTTCGAGCCCGACCCAACTGGTTTCAGAGTTGTCCGGTGGTAACCAGCAGAAGGTGGTGATCGGCCGTTGGCTGGAACGTGATTGCTCCGTGCTGCTGTTCGACGAGCCTACCCGTGGCATCGACGTGGGCGCCAAGTTCGACATTTATGCACTGCTCGGCGAATTGACTCGCCAGGGCAAAGCGCTGGTGGTGGTGTCCAGTGACCTGCGTGAACTGATGCTGATCTGTGACCGGATCGGCGTGTTGTCGGCCGGGCGCCTGATCGACACCTTCGAGCGCGACAGCTGGACCCAGGATGATTTGCTTGCTGCCGCGTTCGCCGGCTACCAAAAACGTGATGCGTTGCTCAACGAAGCGGCGCCTAGGGATCTCCCATGAAAACTGCATCTCCTGCCGGCAAGCGTAGTGGCAACTTCTACGGCCTGGGCACTTATCTGGGCCTGGCCGGCGCCTTGTTGGCGATGGTTGCGCTGTTCTCGGTCTTGAGCAGCCACTTTCTGTCCTATAACACCTTCAGTACCCTGGCCAACCAGATTCCCGACCTGATGGTGCTGGCGGTCGGCATGACCTTCGTGCTGATCATTGGTGGCATCGATCTGTCTGTGGGTTCGGTTCTGGCACTGGCGGCCTCGACGGTCAGCGTCGCCATGCTTGGTTGGGGCTGGAGCGTATTGCCGGCGGCGTTGCTCGGCATGGCGGTGGCGGCACTGGCTGGTACCGTTACCGGTTCGATCACCGTGGCATGGCGAATTCCTTCATTTATCGTTTCCCTCGGCGTGCTGGAAATGGCCCGGGGCCTGGCGTACCAGATGACGGGATCGCGCACGGCTTACATCGGTGATTCATTTGCCTGGCTGTCCAACCCGATTGCGTTTGGTATCTCGCCGTCGTTCATCATTGCCTTGCTGGTAATTTTCATTGCCCAGGCGGTTTTGACCCGCACCGTGTTCGGTCGCTACCTGATCGGCATCGGCACCAATGAGGAGGCGGTGCGTCTGGCCGGGATCAATCCGAAACCTTACAAGATTCTGGTGTTCAGCCTGATGGGTTTGCTGGCCGGGATCGCTGCGCTGTTTCAGATTTCCCGTCTTGAGGCCGCCGACCCGAATGCCGGCTCAGGCCTTGAACTGCAAGTCATCGCTGCCGTGGTGATCGGCGGAACCAGCCTGATGGGCGGGCGTGGCTCGGTGATCAGTACGTTCTTCGGCGTGTTGATCATTTCCGTGCTGGCGGCCGGCCTGGCGCAGATTGGTGCGACCGAACCGACCAAGCGCATCATCACCGGTGCGGTCATCGTGATCGCCGTGGTGCTTGATACTTATCGCAGTCAACGCGCCAGTCGACGGGGCTGATATACAAATATGGCAACTATCAAGGATGTAGCGGCACTTGCAGGCATCTCCTACACGACCGTGTCGCATGTGGTTAACAACACGCGGCCGGTCAGTCAGGAAGTGCGCCTGAAAGTCGAGGCGGCGATCAAGAGTCTCGACTACGTGCCGAGTGCGGTGGCGCGCTCGCTGAAAGCCAAGACCACCGCAACCATCGGTTTGCTGGTACCCAACAGTCTCAACCCGTACTTCGCCGAACTGGCCCGGGGCATCGAGGATTATTGCGAGCGAAACGGCTATTGCGTGATCCTCTGCAACTCCGACGACAACCCGGAAAAACAGCGCAGCTATTTACGCGTCCTGCTGGAAAAACGCATCGACGGTTTGATTGTCGCCTCTGCCGGCGGCGATAGCGGTCTGGCGCAAGGGCTGGCCGGTGTGAAGACGCCGATGGTCATTGTCGACCGAGGCCTGGAAGGTGTAGACGCGGATCTGGTACGCATCGATCACGAGTACGGCGCGTATCTCGCCACTCGGCATTTGCTGGAGTTGGGCCACCGCGATATTGCCACTATCAGCGGTCCGGCCAGTACCAGCGTGGCGCAAATGCGTCAGGCCGGATATTGCCGGGCGCTGCAAGAGGCGGGCATCGAAGTGCGGCAGGCGCGCATGCTGGAAAGTGATTTCACCAGCACCGGCGGTTACAACGCGGCAGCGCTTCTACTGGAAAGCAATCCGCCGAGCGCCATTTTTGCCGGTAACGACATGATTGGTATCGGCGTGCTGCGCGCGGCGGCCGAGCGCAATGTGCGGGTGCCAAGTGAGCTGTCGGTGATCGGCTTCGACGATATCCAGATGAGCCGTTACGTGTATCCGGCACTGACCACCGTCGGCCAGTCGATCCTGCAATTGGGCGAGATGGCGGCCGAAGTGCTGCTGCGAAGGATTGCCACACCGGATCGGGGCACTGATCAGCGGATCGTGACCCCGAGTATTGTCTTGCGCGAATCGACCGCGCCGTTGTCCGGCGTGTTCACCGAATACCGCTGAAACCGAATTGACGAGTAGTGATGTATGCCAGCAAATGTAGTGGTAATAGGCAGCCTGAACATGGATCTGGTCACCCGCGCGCCACGGCTGCCGCGGGGCGGTGAAACGCTGATCGGTCATTCCTTCATCACCGTTTCCGGTGGCAAGGGCGCCAATCAGGCGGTGGCGGCTGCACGACTGGGCGCGCAGGTCGCCATGGTCGGCTGCGTCGGCAACGACGACTATGGTGTGCAATTGCGTGACGCGTTGCTGGCCGAGCAGGTCGACTGTCAGGCGGTGAGTGCTGTCGAAGATTCCAGTGGCGTAGCGCTGATCGTGGTCGATGACAACAGTCAGAACGCCATTGTGATTGTCGCGGGCGCCAACGGTGCAATGACGCCGGCAGTGATCGACCGGTTTGATGCGGTGTTGCAAGCCGCCGACGTGGTGATTTGCCAGCTCGAGATCCCTGATGCAACTGTAGGGCACGCACTCAAGCGCGCGCGCGCGCTGGGCAAGACCGTGATCCTCAATCCGGCGCCGGCCAGTCGACCGCTTCCAGCAGACTGGTTTGCCGCGATCGATTATCTGATTCCCAACGAGAGCGAAGCGGCCGCGTTGAGTGGCCTGACGGTCGACTCGCTGCAAACAGCGGAAAATGCTGCCAGTCATCTGATCGCCTTGGGTGCGGGCAAAGTCATCATCACCCTTGGTGCTGAAGGTTCGCTGTTCGCGAGTGGCAAGGGCTTTGAGCATTTCCCCGCGCCGAAGGTAAAAGCTGTCGATACCACTGCCGCCGGGGACACCTTCGTCGGTGGTTTTGCGGCTGCGCTGGCTGGTGGCAAATCCGAAGCCGAGGCCATTCGCTATGGGCAGATCGCCGCGGCACTGTCGGTTACTCGCGCTGGCGCGCAACCGTCCATTCCAACCATGTTCGACGTACAGGGCTTTAAACCCGCATGAAAAAGACTCCTTTGCTCAACGTCGCGCTGTCGCGACTGATCGCATCCTTGGGCCATGGCGACATGCTCGTCATCGGTGATGCCGGATTGCCGGTGCCTCCCGGTGTCGAGTTGATCGATCTGGCGCTGACCCACGGCGTTCCCGATTTCGTCAGCACCCTGAAAGTCGTGCTCAGCGAGATGCAAGTGGAAAGCCATGCACTGGCCAAGGAGATCTTTGACAAGCAACCGACGGCGCTGACCACGCTGGACGCGCTGAATGACGAGGGCGAACTGGGTCGTCGCGACCTGCTCAGTCATGAGCAATTCAAGGTTCTCAGCCGCCAGGCGCGGGCGATTGTGCGTACAGGCGAATGTCAGCCGTACTGCAACATCGTGCTCGTCGCCGGGGTTACGTTCTAACTTTCGATGTCCACCTGCACAAGGAATGCGCCATGCAACGCTATGCTCACAAACTGCATCAATTAATCCGGAGTCTGCTGCTTTTGTCCGTGATAACTGCGACCGGCGCTCAGGCGGCGGAAAAAATCGACCTGATCATCGATACCGATCCGGGCGCGGATGACGTGGTCGCCTTGCTGTTCGCTCTGGCCTCACCCGATGAACTGAATATTCGTGCACTGACCACAGTGGCCGGCAACGTGCGTCTCGACAAGACATCGCGTAACGCGCGCCTGGCTCGCGAGTGGGCAGGGCGCGAGGACGTTCCGGTCTATGCCGGGGCGCCAAAGCCGCTGATGCGTACGCCAATCTATGCCGAGAACATCCATGGCAAGGAGGGGCTGTCGGGTGTCACTGTGCATGAGCCGAAAAAGGGCCTGGCGGAAGGTAATGCGGTCAACTATCTGATCGATACCCTGAAAAAAGCCAAGCCACACAGCATCACTATCGCCATGCTCGGTCCGCAGACCAACCTGGCGCTGGCATTGATCCAGGAACCCGAGATTGTTCAGGGCATCAAGGAAGTAGTGATCATGGGTGGTGCGCACTTCAATGGTGGCAACATCACCCCCGTGGCTGAATTCAACCTGTTTGCCGACCCGCAAGCCGCTGAAGTGGTGCTCAAGAGCGGCGTAAAACTGACTTATCTGCCACTGGACGTGACGCACAAGATCCTCACAAGTGACGCGCGGCTGAAGCAGATTGCCGCGCTCAACAACAATGCGGGCAAAATCGTCGGCGACATCCTCAACGAGTACATCAAGGGCGATATGGAACACTACGGTATTTCGGGCGGCCCGGTGCATGATGCGACCGTCGTGGCGTATTTGCTCAAGCCGGAGCTGTTCACCGGTCGTTCGGTGAATGTCGTGGTGGATAGTCGTGAAGGGCCGACGTTCGGGCAAACCATTGTTGACTGGTATGACGGTCTGAAAGCACCGAAAAATGCATTCTGGGTTGAAAATGGCGACGCCCAGGGCTTCTTCGATTTGCTCACCGAGCGCCTGAAACGCTTGAAGTAAGCAATCCGCCCGCAGGTGCCAGCCTGCGGGTTTTTAGCCCTTTGTTGCGAGTTCGTGCTCGACCTGTTCGGTCGGGTAGCGCTCGAAAATCTGCTTGATGAATTGCTGGGCCGCTTCTGTGCCCAGCTCTTTAACCAATAGATCGATACCAATCAGCGCCAGTTCTTCAGTGGTTCCAGGGCTGTAGGAACTGTGTCCGTCTGCCCATTTGGCGTTGATGGCGGCGTCGATGCTGATGGTGGTCATGAGAGCGCTCGAAAAGTCGAAAGGTCTGAGTGCCGAGTTAACCATTTTGTCGGGCGTTTGGCACTGCGACTTAGGCATGAGCGCACGGCTATGCGACACTTGGTCTTTTCCGGCTGATCCAAGGACTGTGTTGTGCAGATCGATTTGAATACCCCTGATGGCCTTACGCTCGACGCGGTGCGTCAGTTGCTGGCCTCGGCCAGTGATGATGAGCACACCCAGCTGCGCGTGACGAAGGGCGGTATTGCTTACATTTCCTCGGGCGTGACCGGTGGGCAGGACATCGATAGTCTGCTGTTTCGTCTTGAGACGTGGGCCAAGGGTTCGGGCTACGTCGGAAATGTCGCAGCCAGCGATGAAGTCTGGGTGATGCAGATTTTCAATGCGCTCAAGGATAACTGGCCCAATCCGCCCTTTGACTACATCGATGTCTACTGAGCGCCGTTAATATTCAGTCACGATTGATAGATGAAGAGTCGAGCTACGCTCAGGCACACTCGGCGTTTTTCTGATCGTGGGGCAGGGTGATGGCCTTGGCCGTGAAACCAAACGCCGCGATGGCGGTCGCACGATCTCAGCTTAACTTTATTGAATACAAGGAGGCTTCATGCCTTTGAAGTTCGCGACACTGGGTGCACTTATGGCCGCAGCCCTGTTGGCCGGTTGCAGTACGAGTTCCAGCGAGTCGGCAAAGGATCCAGTGGCAACCGAATCGGGTCACAGCCGCTGTGAAGCAACGGCGGCGCAGTTCGCCATTGGCAAGAAGGCTTCACCTGAGTTGCTGGAGCAGGCTCGCGCCAAGGCCGGTGCGCAGAATGCTCGTTTCCTCAAGCCTAACGATATGATCACGCTGGAGTACCGCTCCGATCGCCTTAACCTGAACACCGACAACAATCTGGTGATCACTCGCGTCAACTGCGGCTGATCGCAGAACGCTTAGGTTACAGGCATAAAAAACCCCGTCACATGGACGGGGTTTTTTTAGTGCGCCGAGAAATTACTCTGGGCGAACCTGTGCAGCTTGCATACCCTTTTGGCCTTTCTCAGCCACGAAGGAGACAGTCTGGCCTTCTTTCAGGCTTTTGAAACCGTCGGATTCGATAGCTTTGAAGTGTACGAACAGGTCGTCACCGCCACCTTGAGGAGTGATGAAGCCGAAGCCTTTTTCATCGTTGAACCACTTAACGGTGCCGGTTTGGCGATTAGACATGGTGTATCTCCAAGAAACATATATTTTTCAGTACTGTGCTGCTCAGGCCAACTGGGCACACCCGGGTATCATAGTCGAAATGTTCGCTTTGGTAGCCCCCCGGACGTGCTGTTTGCCAATCAGTCGTGTTTTCTTTACTGCCTTTTTTGGCTGTAGGCCCCGGTTTAAAAGGCTTCGAGCGAAAAGTAAAGACAATAAAAAAACCTGTAAAACCTGCATAAATCGTCTGAAAAGGCTCATTTCGGGCACTTTTTTCCAGCCTTTAGCCGATCATCAAGGCCTTTTTCATCACTTTTTAGCCGGGGTATTCGCCTTGCATTTGGCGATTTGACCCAAGGCTTTCTGTTGCAGATCAGGCGTTGCCTTGTTGTCCATCAGTGCCTGAATGTCGCTGGCCGGATAAGACTTGATTGCGTCCGCGCCACAGGCACAGTGGGATTTCGCTGCAGCGGCGCCAATTTGTGGAGTGGCCGCCTGTGTGCACTGGGCCATGTATTTCTCACGCTCGCCCTTCGGCCAATCGGCGTGTGCGCTCAGCGGTAGCAGTAGAACAATGGGGGCGACTACGGCGAATAAGGTGTTCAGACGCATGCGAGGATGCTCCTTGTGGGTCAGTGTCTTGTTATCTGAGGGCTGAAGGGCCGATCAAGTTCAGCACTCTGGCATAAAAACGGACGATTTGCCTTCTGGTCAAACAGAGGCATAAGTGACCGCTCATCTGTGCTAGCATGCCGGGCTCAAGCGTTCTCAGGCTCCGGATGACACTCAGTCCCGGCAGCGGTCAGCGTGCGAATATTCTGATTTGAATCCCAGTCACTCTGGTTCGGTTTTCCGGTTGGCCGCAAGGCTCCTGCCGCTGTAAGGCAGGCGTTCGTCATTGAATGGCCTGGATCGGATCTTGTACTGGCTCATCCCAACCCACGTGACCTTTGGTAGGGGTCACCACTAGGAGAGGAGGCGCCATGCCAACTATTACTCTTCCCGACGGCAGTCAACGTTCATTCGATCATCCGGTTTCCGTAGCCGAGGTCGCCGCATCCATTGGTGCTGGCCTGGCCAAAGCCACCTTGGCCGGCAAGGTCAATGGCCAACTGGTCGACGCCAGCGACATCATCAGCAGCGACGCGACCCTGCAAATCATTACGCCAAAGGATGAAGAGGGGCTGGAGATCATTCGCCACTCTTGCGCCCACCTGGTTGGCCATGCGGTCAAGCAGCTGTACCCGACCGCGAAAATGGTCATCGGGCCGGTCATCGACGAAGGCTTCTATTACGACATCGCCTTCGAGCGTCCTTTCACTCCGGACGATATGGCTGCGATCGAACAGCGCATGCAGCAGCTGATCGAAAAAGATTACGACGTGATCAAGAAAGTCACTCCGCGCGCCGAAGTGATCGAAGTGTTCAAGGCCCGCGGCGAAGATTACAAGCTGCGCCTGGTCGAGGACATGCCGAACGAGCAGGCCATGGGTCTGTACTATCACGAAGAATACGTCGACATGTGCCGCGGTCCGCACGTGCCGAACACCCGCTTCCTGAAATCCTTCAAGCTGACCAAGCTGTCGGGCGCCTACTGGCGTGGTGACGCCAAGAACGAGCAGTTGCAGCGCGTTTACGGCACCGCTTGGGCCGACAAGAAGCAGCTGGCGGCTTACATCCAGCGCATCGAAGAAGCTGAAAAGCGCGATCACCGCAAGATCGGCAAGCGTCTGGGCCTGTTCCACACCCAGGAAGAATCCCCGGGCATGGTGTTCTGGCATCCGAACGGCTGGACTCTGTACCAGGTGCTCGAGCAGTACATGCGCAAGATCCAGCGTGACAATGGCTATCTTGAGATCAAAACCCCTCAAGTCGTTGACCGCAGCCTGTGGGAGAAATCCGGGCACTGGGCCAACTACGCCGACAACATGTTCACCACGCAGTCGGAAAACCGCGACTACGCCATCAAGCCGATGAACTGCCCGTGCCACGTGCAGGTGTTCAACCAGGGCTTGAAGAGCTACCGCGAGTTGCCGATGCGTCTGGCCGAGTTCGGTGCCTGCCACCGTAACGAGCCGTCGGGTGCGTTGCACGGCATCATGCGTGTGCGTGCGTTCACTCAGGACGACGCCCACATCTTCTGCACCGAAGAGCAGATGCAGGCCGAATCCGCTGCATTTATCAAGCTGACCATGGACGTTTATCGTGACTTCGGTTTCACCGATGTCGAGATGAAACTGTCCACTCGTCCGGAAAAACGCGTCGGTTCCGACGAGCTGTGGGATCGCGCTGAAGCTGCATTGGCTGCAGCCCTTGATTCTGCGGGCCTGCCGTACGATCTGCAGCCAGGCGAAGGTGCATTCTACGGTCCGAAGATCGAATTCTCGCTGAAAGATTGCCTCGGTCGCGTCTGGCAGTGTGGTACCTTGCAGCTCGATTTTAACCTGCCTGTCCGTTTGGGCGCTGAATACGTCTCTGAAGACAACAGCCGCAAACACCCAGTGATGTTGCACCGTGCGATCCTCGGTTCCTTCGAGCGTTTCGTCGGGATCCTGATCGAGCACTACGAAGGTGCGTTCCCTGCCTGGCTCGCGCCAACGCAGGCGGTGATCATGAATATTACTGATAAACAGGCAGATTTTGTTGCAGAAGTTGAAAAAACTCTCAACGAAAGCGGATTTCGTGCCAAGTCCGACTTGAGAAATGAAAAGATCGGCTTTAAAATCCGCGAGCATACTTTGCTCAAGGTTCCCTATCTCTTGGTTATCT
>NZ_JBIUVX010000048.1:0-34607 GCF_044743175.1 Pseudomonas sp. NPDC087690 | reverse complement strand
ATGAGGTTTTAACAATGGCTGAACGTCTGAATAACGACTTCCAGTTCATCGATGTCGGGCGCAAAGATCCGAAGAAGAAACTGTTGCGTCAACGCAAGAAAGAGTTCGTCGAAATCTACGAACCGTTCAAACCCCAGCAGTCGGCCGATCAGGCCCACCGCTGCCTGGGTTGCGGCAACCCGTATTGCGAATGGAAGTGCCCGGTGCACAACTTCATTCCCAACTGGCTCAAATTGGTGGCCGAAGGCAACATCCTTCAGGCCGCCGAGCTGTCGCACCAGACCAACACCCTGCCGGAAGTCTGCGGCCGGGTGTGTCCGCAGGATCGTCTGTGCGAGGGTGCCTGCACCTTGAACGACGGTTTCGGCGCGGTGACCATCGGTTCGGTCGAGAAGTACATCACCGATACCGCATTCGCCATGGGCTGGCGCCCGGACATGTCCAAGGTCAAGCCGACCGGCAAACGTGTCGCGATCATCGGTGCAGGTCCGGCGGGTCTCGGTTGTGCCGACGTGCTGGTGCGTGGTGGCGTGACCCCGGTGGTGTTCGACAAGAACCCGGAAATCGGTGGCTTGCTGACCTTCGGCATCCCCGAGTTCAAGCTGGAAAAGACCGTGCTGAGCAATCGTCGCGAAGTCTTCACCGGCATGGGCATCGAGTTCCGCCTGAACACCGAAGTCGGCAAAGACGTGACCATGGAGCAACTGCTCGCCGAATACGATGCAGTGTTCATGGGCATGGGCACCTACACCTACATGAAGGGCGGCTTTGCCGGTGAGGATCTGCCGGGCGTTTATGACGCACTGGATTTCCTGATCGCCAACGTCAATCGCAACCTGGGCTTTGAAAAGTCGCCGGAAGATTTCGTCGACATGAAAGGCAAGAAGGTCGTGGTCCTTGGTGGCGGCGACACGGCGATGGACTGCAACCGCACGTCGATCCGTCAGGGCGCCAAGTCGGTGACCTGCGCTTATCGTCGTGACGAAGCGAACATGCCCGGCTCGCGCAAAGAGGTGAAGAACGCCAAGGAAGAAGGCGTGAAATTCCTCTACAACCGCCAGCCGATCGCCATCGTCGGCGAAGACAAGGTTGAAGGCGTCAAAGTGGTCGAGACCCGTCTCGGCGAACCGGACGCCCGTGGCCGTCGCAGCCCCGAGCCGATCCCGGGCTCCGAAGAGATCATCCCGGCCGACGCCGTGGTCATCGCCTTCGGTTTCCGCCCGAGCCCGGCGCCGTGGTTCGAACAGTTCGAGATCCAGACCGACAGCCAGGGCCGCGTCGTTGCGCCTGAGCAAGGTCAGTACAAGCACCAGACCAGCAACCCGAAAATCTTCGCCGGTGGCGACATGGTGCGCGGTTCCGACCTGGTGGTGACGGCCATCTTCGAAGGCCGCAACGCCGCCGAAGGGATCCTTGATTACCTGGGCGTCTAAAAAACAACGCAATACTTTGTAGGAGTGAGCCTGCTCGCGATGGCGGTAGATCAGTCACCTGATGCATTGACTGATACTCCGCTATCGCGAGCAGGCTCACTCCTACAGTTGTTTTTGGGTGCTGCAAAATCTGCATTCCAACGCAATAAATTGACCCGATAGACAAAAGGCTGACCTGCATCCGTGCCTTTTGCGTCGCGCTCTGAGAAAATGCCCGCACTTTTTTTCCGGATGCCGACATGACTGCCCTGAAGAACGACCGTTTCCTCCGCGCCCTGCTCAAGCAACCGTAGACGTCACCCCGGTGTGGATGATGCGTCAAGCCGGCCGCTACCTGCCGGAATACCGCGCCAGCCGCGCCCAGGCCGGTGATTTCATGAGCCTGTGCATGAATCCGGAATTCGCCTGCGAAGTCACGATGCAACCGCTCGACCGCTATCCACAACTGGACGCGGCGATCCTCTTTTCCGACATCCTCACCATCCCCGACGCCATGGGCCAAGGCCTGTACTTCGAGACTGGTGAAGGCCCGCGCTTCAAGAAAGTCGTAAGCACCCTTGCTGATATCGAAGCCCTGCCGATCCCTGATCCACACAAAGACCTCGGCTACGTGATGGACGCGGTGAGCACCATCCGTCGCGAGCTGAACGGTCGTGTGCCGCTGATCGGCTTCTCCGGCAGCCCGTGGACCTTGGCGACCTACATGGTCGAAGGCGGCTCGTCGAAAGACTTCCGCAAGACCAAAGCGATGCTCTACGACAACCCGCAGGCCATGCACCTGCTGCTGGATAAACTGGCGCAGTCGGTGACCTCATACCTCAACGGCCAGATCATGGCCGGCGCACAAGCGGTGCAGATCTTCGATACCTGGGGCGGCAACCTGTCGGCGGCGGCGTACCAGGAGTTCTCGCTGGCCTACATGAAGAAAATCGTCAGCGGCCTGATCCGCGAGCACGACGGTCGCAAAGTGCCGGTGATCCTCTTCACCAAGAACGGCGGCCTGTGGCTGGAAAGCATCGCCGAGGCTGGTGCCGACGCATTGGGCCTGGACTGGACCTGCGACATCGGCAACGCCCGCGCCCGTGTCGGCGACAAGGTTGCCCTGCAGGGCAACATGGATCCGACCGTGCTTTACGCAAAACCGGAAGCGATCCGCACTGAAGTCGGGCGCATTCTGGCCAGCTACGGCAAGGGCAGCGGGCACGTGTTCAATCTGGGTCATGGCATCACGCCAGAGGTTGATCCGGAGCATGCCGGCGCGTTCCTGCGTGCGGTGCATGAGCTGTCTGCGCAGTATCACGAGTGATCGCCACACCATAAAAAACGCCCGGCTAAATGCCGGGCGTTTTTGTTTGCACGATTCAATGTCGGACACAGATCAATTGTAGGAGTGAGCCTGCTCGCGATAGCGGTGTGTCAGCCAGTACGTTCAGCGACTGACTCACCGCTATCGCGAGCAGGCTCACTCCTACAGGGTTTTTGTGTCAGGCTTTGACACTCTGCAGCGGCGGCAACTTCGCCAGCTTCAACGCCACCAGCAGCGCAATCAGCAACAACGAACCGATAAACAACCCAATCCCGTTCCACCCGCCCAAATGCCAGAACACCCCACCCGCCGTCCCGGCAATGCTCGACCCGGCGTAATAACTGAACAGGTACAACGACGACGCCTGGCCCTTGGCCTTGGTCGCGCGACGGCCGATCCAGCTGCTCGCCACCGAGTGCGCGCCAAAGAAGCCAAAGGTGAAGATCAACATGCCGACGATTACCAGCAACAGCGGCGTAAACATCGTCAACGCAAGACCGGCAAACATCAGCGCAATGGTCGCCCACAGCACCTTGCGTCGTCCCAGCTTGTCCGCCAGTGAACCAATCTTCGCCGAACTGTAGATCCCCGACAGGTAAACCACCGACAGCAAGCCCACGAACACCTGATCGAGGTTGTACGGCGCCGCGAGCAAGCGATAACCGATGTAGTTGAACAACGTGACGAACGCGCCCATCAGCAGGAACGCTTCAAGAAACAGCAGCGGTAAACCGGCATCGCGAAAGTGCATGGTGAAACCGTCGAGCAGGCTGCGCGGGTGCAGCGAACGCGAGCGGAAGTTGCGTGATTCCGGGAGGATCTTCCAGAACACCGCCGCGGCAATCATCGCCAGGCCACCGATCACCAGCATCGCCGTGTGCCAGCTGACGAAGTCGATCAACACACCGGTGATCAAGCGCCCGCTCATCCCGCCAATCGCGTTGCCGCCGATGTACAAACCCATCGCCAGGCCGATGTGTTGCGGATGAATTTCTTCACTCAGATACGTCATTGCCACCGCCGCCAGTCCGCTCAGCGACAGCCCGATCAGCGCGCGCATGATCAGCACACCTTCCCAACTCGGCATCATTGCACTGGCCATGGTGCACAGCGCCGCCGCGAACAGCGCGGTCACCATCACCGGTTTGCGCCCGACCCGATCGGAAATCGGCCCGGTGATCAGCAGGCCGATGGCGAGCATGCCGGTGGC
This sequence comes from Pseudomonas sp. NPDC087690, assembly GCF_044743175.1. Taxonomy (NCBI): domain Bacteria; kingdom Pseudomonadati; phylum Pseudomonadota; class Gammaproteobacteria; order Pseudomonadales; family Pseudomonadaceae; genus Pseudomonas; species Pseudomonas sp. NPDC087690. The sequence goes on along the minus strand of NZ_JBIUVX010000048.1, from coordinate 30,658 downwards.
TACCGAGAGGATCAGGCTGCTTTGCGCCGCGTTGATTCCGTACTCGTGGGACAACAGCGGCATCATCGGCTGCACGCAGTAGAGCAGAGCAAACGTCGCGAACCCGCCGCTGAACAGCGCCAGCACCGTGCGCATGAACATCGGTGTGCCTTTTTCGATGTAGATTTCTTGCAGCTCGGCGACGACATCGTCGGCTGCAGCAGGCGGGACTTCATGGGCTAAGGGCGCAACAGCAGTTTTCACTTCAGACCTCGGAGGGCACGGCCAGGCAGGCAATGAAAAAATCATATAGCTGGCTAATGTTTCTATCCAATATATTGTTCGACCTGTTTGATAGCTTTTACGACCTAATGGGATATCCATGGAATTTCGTCATCTGCGCTACTTCATCGCCGTCGCCGAAGAACTGCATTTCGGCCGCGCCGCACAGGTGCTGGGTATCTCCCAGCCGCCGCTGAGCCAGCAGATTCAGGCGCTGGAACAGGAAGTCGGCGCGCGACTGTTTGAGCGGACCAACCGTCGAGTCGAACTGAGTGAGGCTGGCCGCTTGTTTCTTGAAGAGGCGCGGTTGGTGCTGGCCCAGGTCGATAAAGCGGCGGACGTCGCGCGACGTGCGCAGTTGGGGGAATTGGGCGAGTTGAAGATTGGTTTTACCTCGTCGGCGCCGTTCAACTCGACGATTCCGCAGGCGATCTTTGCCTTTCGTCAGCGCTTTCCGGCGGTGCACCTCAACTTGCGCGAGATGAGCAGCACGATGGTCGCAGATGCGTTAGTGGATCAGTCGATCGAGGTGGGGATCATGCGTCCGCTGGGGTTGCCGGATTCGCTGAGCGTGGTCGAGTTGATGAGTGAGCCGCTGGTCGCGGTGCTCGGTTCCAAGCATCCGCTGGCGCAGGGCAGTGAAGAAGGGCTGTTCCTCTCGGCGCTGGCGCTGGAGCCGTTCGTGTTCTTTCCGCGCAGTTACGGCAGCGGGTTGTATGCGCAGTTGCTCAGCCTGGCGCGGGATGCCGGGTTCAGCCCGCACTTTGCGCAAGAGGCTGGGGAGGCGATGACCATCATCGGTCTGGTCGCAGCGGGGCTGGGAGTATCGGTGCTGCCGGCGTCCTACCAGCGGATGCGCATCGATGGCGTGGTCTATCGACCGTTGCTCGATCCGGAGGCGGTGTCTGCAGTGTGGCTGGTACAGCGCAAGGATCAGAAATCGCCGATGGCCAAGGCGTTTGTCGACCTGCTCACGCGCAAGGTCGAGTCCGCCTAACAGATCGCAGCCTTCGGCAGCTCCTGTATTGATCCCTGTAGGAGCTGCCGCAGGCTGCGATCTTTTGATCTTGCCGTTATGGCAACCGCACCAGATCCCCCTTCAACGCCACCCGCGTGACAAAAATCCCTGCCCGGCACTCGTACGTATTCAAATCCTTGCGCACATGCTGGTCGTAGTAACTGACGATATTGACCACCGCATTCGCCCCGACCCGCTTGGCATCGGCCTGCAACTTGATCAGATTCGACTGCAGCACCCATTCGCAGGAATCGTGATCGCTCTTGTTGAAACCATTGGTGCTCAGATCACTGATCACACCACGGCGCAACAACTGCTGAGTGCCCTGCGGCCCGTTGCCGACCAGATAAAACCTCACACTGCCATCCAGCCGACCTGCGCGAATCGCGTCCGACAGCACGGTTTCGAATGGCATATACATGAGGTTGGTGGCGTGGCTGGCGCTCGGCAGCAGAGCGAAAAGCGTGGCGGCAATCAGGGCTTTCACTTGCATGGGTCATCTCCTTGACGTCCTGGCACATTGGTTAAATCGTTTTCCCTAACAAGCGAGTGTAGACAGGGTGTATCACTTGCAAACAAATCCAGTTTGGGCGAATGTAGCTCATGAGCTACGATCGGTCGTATGACTGAAATTCTTCGAAGTTCAACATTCTCCAGTTGGCTCCTGAAGCTGACTGATAGTCGCGCCAGGATGCGAATTCATGCGCGAATTGACCGCATGGCCGATGGAAATCTTGGCGATGTGAAAATCATCGGAGAGGGAATAGTCGAGGCCCGAATCGACTACGGCCCGGGGTATCGGGTTTATTTCATACAGCAGGGTCGTCAATTGATCATCCTCCTATGCGGAGGAGATAAAAGCAGTCAATCTCGAGACATCAAACAAGCCAGGCTACTAGCGAAGTCTTGGCAGGAGCAAAATCCATGACCGAAAAATTCACTCGCTGGGACTCTGCCGAGTACCTCAAGACAGAAGAGGACATGGCTAACTATCTGGATGCTTGCATGGAAGAGGCGGGGGATGACCCTGCTTTCATCGCCAAGGCGCTTGGTACCATTGCTCGGGCACGTGGCATGACACAAGTCGCAAGAGATGCGGGTCTTTCTCGCGAGAGTCTTTATCGTGCATTGTCAGGCGAAGGAAATCCTGAGTTTGGAACAATTCTGAAAGTCATCAGAGCGTTAGGTCTGAAGCTGCACGCCAGCACATGAAACAAAATGACAAAGGGCGCCCAAAGGCGCCCTTTGTCGTTTCTGGCGTTTACTGAACCTTCGCCAGGTCACCCTTCAACGCAACACCCGCCATGATCGCGCCGGCGTGGCATTCGTAGGTCTGCGCATCCTTGCGCTCGTTGCTCTTGTAGAAGCTGACGATGTTGGTCACGGCATTGGCGCCGGCGCTTTTCGCGGCCTGGTGCAGGCTGATGATGGCCGACTGTGCAACCCATTCGCAGGCTTCTGCATCGGACTTGTTGAAGGCGTTGGTCTTCTTGTTGGTCACGGCGCCGGGGCTGATGACGCTGACTTTGCCGGCCGGGGTGTTGCCGGCCAGATAGAACTTCACGCTGCCATCGATTTTGCCGGAGCGGGTGGCTTCGGCGACGGCTTTGTCGAATGGCAGGTAAACCGCCGTGTCACGGGCCTGGCTGACCGCAGGCAAGGCGCAGAGCAGCAGGGTGGTGATAGCAAGTTTCTTGAAGTGCATGGAGGTCTCCTTGACCTGGATTAATTCGGTTGTGACCAGCGGCGGAAAATCAACGAGGTGTTGACCCCACCAAAAGCGAAGTTGTTGTTCATCACGTAGTCATGGTGCATCTGACGGAATTCGCCGCGCAGATAGTCGAGCTTGCCGCAGTGCGGATCGACTTCCTCGAGGTTGAACGTGTGCACATACTGGTCGCGGTTCATCATCTCGATGCTGAACCACGACTCCAGCGCCCCGCAGGCGCCGAGGGTGTGGCCGAGGAAGCTCTTCTGCGAGCTGATCGGCATGCGTTCACCGAACAGGCTGCTGGTCGCCAGTGTTTCGGCAATGTCGCCCTGTTCTGTCGCAGTGCCGTGGCCGTTGACATAGCCGATGGCGTCCGGTGTCAGTCCGGCGTCTTCCAGCGCCAGTTCCATGGCGCGGCGCATGGTCACCTGCTCCGGGCGGGTGGTGTGCTGGCCGTCGGCGTTGCTGCCGAAACCGACGAGCTCGGCGTGGATGCGCGCGCCGCGCGCGAGGGCATGCTCCAGTTCTTCGAGGACCAGCATGCCGCCGCCTTCACCAATGACCAGGCCGTCGCGGCCCTTGTCGTAAGGGCGCGGACTGGTTTGCGGGGCATCGTTTTTCAGGCTGGTGGCGTACAGCGCGTCGAAGACCATGGCTTCGGTCGGGCAGAGTTCTTCGGCGCCGCCGGCGAGCATCAGCGGCAGGCGACCGAACTTGATTGCCTCGTAGGCGTAACCGATGCCCTGGCTGCCGCTGGTACAGGCGCTGGACGTCGGGATCAAACGCCCGGTGAGGCCGAAGAAGATGCTGATGTTGGCGGCGGTGGTGTGCGGCATCATCCGCACATAGGAGTTGGCGTTCAGCCCCTCGGCCACCGAATTGAGCAACATGTTGCCGAACGCTTTGATTTCGTCGGTGCTGCCGGTGGACGAGCCGCAGGCCACGCCCATGCGCCCGTCCTTGATCGATTCGTCGCCCAGCAGACCGGCGTCAGCCAAGGCTTTTTCTGCGGCACCGACCGCTAGCCGTGAAACCCGGCCCATGCTGCGCAGTTGTTTGCGTGTCCAGTGCGCGGGGACGACGAAATCATCTATAGGCCCAGCCAGGCGGGTGTTGAGTTCGCTGAAACGATCCCACTCGTCCATCCGGCGGATGCCGCTGCGGTTGGCCGCGAAGTTGCCGGCGATGGTTGCCCAGTCGCTGCCCAGCGAGGTGATGCCGGCCATGCCGGTGACGACGACGCGCTTCATCAGCACAAGCCTCCGTTGACCGCCAGAACCTGGCGGGTGATGTACGAGGCTTCCGCCGACATCAGGAAATTCACCGCACCGGCCACCTCTTCAGGGGTGCCCATGCGCTGCGCGGGGATCATTTTCATCAGTTCTTCCACCGGCACGTTGTCGTCGAGCATCGCCGTGTCGATCAGGCCCGGCGCGACGCAGTTCACGGTGATTTTGCGCTTGCCCAGTTCAATCGCCAATGCCTTCGCGGCGCCGATCACGCCGGCTTTCGAGGCGCTGTAGTTGACCTGGCCACGGTTGCCGATCAGCCCCGACACCGAAGTGATGCAAACAATGCGACCGGCGGCGCGGCGGCGGATCATCGGCATCATCACCGGGTGCAGGACGTTGTAGAAACCGTCGAGGTTGGTGCGCAAAACCACGTCCCAATCGTCGTCACTCAGGGCGGGGAATGCGCCGTCACGGGTCAGCCCGGCATTCAACACCACGCCGTAATAGGCACCGTGAGTTTCGACGTCGGCTTCGAGAATGGCTTTGCAGGTTTCGCGCTCGGCGACATCGAATTGCAGAATCCGCGCCTTGCGGCCCAACGCTTCGATTTCAGCCTGCACGGCTTGTGCTTCGGCCATGCCGCTGCGGCAATGCAGGACGATATCGTGCCCGGCCTGCGCCAGACGCAGGGCAATAGCGCGGCCAATGCCACGGCTGGAGCCGGTGACCAATACGGATTCAGTCATCGTTCGACTCCTTTTTTTGTACAAGATAAGCAGCCGCTTGCGGCGGCCGAAACACATTCAATCGGGCAGTCGCTTCGATGCCGGGTGCGCTGATATGGCATTCGAAAACGCCCATGCCATTGTCATCTTCCAGCGAGCGAATGCCATGAATGGTCAATTCGCTCCCCGCTGGAAACGCGTCGACGTTGCACTCGAATTTGCGTGTGCCGAGCAGAAAACCCAATTCCACCGGATTGCCTTGCTGTCGCGCATGGCAACCGGCGAAGGCAGCGACGCTTTGCGCCATCAACTCGATGCCGACCCACGCCGGCAAGCTGCCGTCGGGCAGGTTGAACAAACCCTCAGGCCTGACCGTGAGCGTTGTATGGATCTGTTCATCGTCGAAGCTTGTGATGCTGTCGATCAGGATCATGTCGCCCGCATGGGGCAGCAGCTCGGCGAGCGGCCAGTCAATCATGGGGCGTCTCCGATAATCAGGCTGACGTTGTTGCCGCCGAAGGCAAACGAGTTGCTCATCAGGTAGCGGGGTGCAATGGACGTCAGGCGTTCGTTTGCGGTCACCCACTTCAGAGGCGGCAGCGCCGGGTCGGCCTGGCCGTCCCAGACGTGCGGGGGCAAAACGTGAGCGCGATTGTCAGCGCTGAGGCTCAACCAGCAGAACGCGGCTTCCAGCGCGCCGGCAGCGCCGAGGGTATGGCCGCTCATCGGTTTGGTCGACGAACACGCCACGCCTTCGGGAAACAACGCCGCGACCGCCAGACTTTCCATGGCGTCGTTGTGTTGGGTGGCGGTGCCGTGCAGGTTCAGATAGTCGATTTGTGCAGCGTGCAGCTGGGCACGGCTCAAGGCTTTCTGCATCGCTTGCAGGGCGCCGCGACCGCTCGGTTCAGGCGCGGAAATATGGTGCGCGTCGGAGCTGGCCCCGGCACCGAGCAGGGCGATGGCCGGGCCGTCGCCCGGTTGTCTGCTCATCACGAACAGCACCGCGGCCTCGCCGATATTGATGCCGTTGCGATTAGCCGAAAACGGATTGCAGCGCTCGTCCGACACCGCTTCCAGCGATGAAAAACCGTTGAGAGTCAGTTTGCACAAACTGTCGACACCACCGCACAGCACCGCATCGCACAGGCCCAGATCCAACAGGCGTTGAGCGCTCATCAAGGCCCGGGCGCTGGAGGTGCAAGCGGTAGAAATCACATAGGTCGGGCCGCTGAGCTGCAGCCAGTCGGCGAGAAAATTCGCCGGCGCGCCGAGTTCCTGCTGGCGGTAGTCGTATTCGCTGGGGAATTGCTGCTCGCGGATGTAGTGCGCCAGCCCACGGCTGGCTTCGTCGATGCCCGAGGTGCTGGTGCCGAGCACCACGCCAATGCGCTCACGCCCGTAGGTGCGGATTGCCTGATCGATGTCATCGCGAATCTGCAGCGCGGCTTCGAGCAACAACTGATTGTTGCGGCTGCTCTGCTCGGCGAGTGCTGCTGGAATCGCTGCCAGTTCACCGTGCACGGCAGCCACCGGCAAATCACGCTCCGCGACCCAGCCGGATTCGTGGCGCATACCCGAGCAGTCGCCCGCGAACAGGTTGCGGGCAACTTCAGACTTGTCGCGACCCAGCGCACAAATGACGCCGAGGGCATTCAGATAAGCGGTCATGGCGTCGATTCACCGAGCGGAGAAACGCGATAGTGCGGGCCTTGGGGCAGGTTCAATTCGAAGCTCAACGGTTGTGCATAACGGATGTCCCAGCGCGCCGGCAGGGTACGTTGCCCAGCTTGTTGTTGCGCAGTGGGGTAATTGCGCAGCAATTCGCCGGACGGAGTCAGGGCGAACAACAGCGCAGCGAACAGTTCCCGGGCTTCCGGGTTCGGCGGCAGCAGACCATCGGCCTGCCAATGCCCATCGATCAATTGCTGACGCGCCTGCGGGATACCCAGTGGATCCATCATCGACCAGCGGATGCCCGGGCCTTCGCGCTGGATCACCAGCAGCCAGTCCTGACGCTGATCCGCCTGATTACGTTCGATGTGCAACTGCAGCGGTAGCGGCAGTGTTGGATTGCCCACCGGCAACGGGGCCTGGCTGGCGCAGGCACTCAGCAGAAAAAATACACCGATCATCACCAGTCGCAGCACTGCGGTCACTGTAGGAGTGAGCCTGCTCGCGATAGCGGTCATGGATTCACAATACAGGTTGGCTGACCCACCGCTATCGCGAGCAGGCTCACTCCTACAAGGATTTGTGTACATCAGGAAACCTCTGTCAGCGGCTTGCGCGCGACGACGTTGACCAACGTCTCTTCACGCTGCCCAAACGGCTTCGGCTTGCGTAACCCAAACCGCTCCAGCAAGCCAAAATCCTTCGACCGGCTCCACCACAGATACGGGTACGAGACGTTGCGCTCGGTAAAATCAAACCCTTGCCCGCGAATCATCTCCAGGTACTGCGCCGCACTCTTTTGTACATGCATCGGATGGCGGAACAACCAGCGGATCACCCAGGTATCAATGTAGGCCTCGGTGGACTCGGCGAACAGCAGATACCCACCAGGCTTGAGCACACGATAAAACTCGGCCAGCGCTTTTTCCTGCTCGACCAGATGATGAAAGGTCTGGTGACAGAACAGCAGATCGACGCTGGCGTCCGGCACATTGAGCGTCGCGCAATCGCTGCCGATCAGTTCAACATCGAGACCCAGACGCGCCGCTTCTTCGCCGCTCAACTCAAGACTGTGCGGATCGGCGTCAATGCCGATCAAGCGCTGTGGCACGAAGGTCTGGCGCAGATGGGCGAACGACTTGCCCTGGCCGCAACCGGCATCGAGCAACACCGGGTTCTGTGGCAGCGACTCACTGAACAGCCCACGCAAATCGTTGATCGCCACGCGCAATACATGATGCTGCCAGGTGTGGCTGCGCAGGAACCAGAAACCGAAGCGGGTTTCCTCGACGTAGCTGTCGCTCAAGTAATTCATGTGGCGTCCTTTGCACAGAGTTCGGAGATCATTTTCAGACGACGCCGCGCTTCGCTGACGAACGGATTGCGCTCATCCCAGGCATAACCGGCGAGGATCGAGCAGATCATCCGGCGAATGTCTGCCTGACTGTCTTCGTAAAAAATCACGTCCTGAAAGGTGCCGGCGTACCAGCCCTCGACATAGCAGCGGAAGGTGTCGACGCCGCGCTTCAGCGGTTCGGCGAACTCGCTTTGCCAGTCGACCGTTTCGCCCTGCAACTGCCGGTGCAGCACGGCAGCGGCCATGCTCGCCGAGCGCATGGCGATGGTCACGCCGGAAGAGAACACCGGGTCGAGAAATTCCGCTGCATTGCCGAGCAAGGCGAAGCCCGGCCCGTGCAAGGTTTTCACGTTGGCCGCGTAGCCGCCGAGGGTGCGCGCCGGGGTGTCCCACACGGCGTTGTTCAGCACGCCGGCGAGGCTTGGCGTCTCGGCGATAAAGCTGCGCAGGCAGGCGTCGAGGTCGGCATCGCGACCGACGAAGTGTTCGGCGGCAGCGACCACGCCCACCGAACAACGACCGTTGCTGAACGGGATCGTCCAGAACCAGACATCGCGATGCTGCGGGTGGGTGGTGACGAGGATCTTTTCACGGTCGAACCCCGGGGTGTCGATGTGATCTTCGACGTGGGTGAACACCGCTTGGCGCACCGGAAAATTCGACGGTGCTTCCAGATCGAGCAAGCGCGACAGCACCCGGCCATAGCCGCTGGCATCAAGGACGAAATTCGCTTCGACGCGGTATTCGCTGCCGTCCTCGCGACGCACATCCAGCTGCGGTTTGGCCCGGTCGAAATCGACGCTGACGATGGCATCGCCATAGCGAATTTCGACGCCTTGCAGCGCCGCTTGATCGGCCAGCAGTTTGTCGAAATCGGCGCGCTGCACCTGGAACGTGGTCGGCTTGCCGTCGGTAAAGGTGTCGCTGAAATCGAACGCGCTGTAGCGCTCGCCCCAAGCGAAAGCCGCACCGGTCTTGCGCTGGAAGCCAGCGGCGTTGACGGCGTCAAGCATGCCGGCTTCTTCGACAAAGTCCAGGCAATGGCTGAGCAGGCTTTCACCGATGGAAAAGCGTGGAAAGTGCTGGCGCTCGATCACCAGGACATCGTGGCCCTTGCGCTTGAGCAACGCCGCAGCGATTGCGCCGGAAGGGCCGGCACCGATGATCACGACCTGACGGGATTCCATTTCAACGATTGGCACGCGAGCTCCGGGGCAAAGGGTTTTTCAGATTCATAGGCGCGCTGTGCAGGCCGATCAGGGCCGGTAGCAGCGTCGCGATCAGGCCCATCAGCATGAGCGCGAAATACAGCGCCGGGGTGATGAGCTGTTGTTGCAGCAGCAAATTGAGGAAGACGATTTCGCTCAGCCCACGGATGTTCAGCAGCACGCTCTCGCGCCAGCGGCTGGCGCCTGCGAACGAGGCGCCGGCCCAACCGAGGCCGAGCCAGTTGCCGAGCAGTTTACTGGCAATCGGCAAGAGCAGCAGCGTCGCCCATTGCGCCGCGCCGAGACTGGCCAAAGCGCTGTGCACATCGATTTGCACGATGCCGAAGGTGAGGATCAGCGGGATCGCGACCCACGTCTGCAAACGGCTCATCCAGCGCGCCGGCAACGGCAGCACCAGCGGCACTTTGAGTGCGGCCATGCACAGCAGATAGCCGATGCCGAAGATCAGCGCATTGAGTCTGTAATGCTCGGCCATCACCAACAGTGCGAAGAAGCCGAGGCTGTAGGTCAGCGGGCGGCGCACGCGGAACAGATGCAGCAACAACGGTACACAGGCGAGCCCCAGCGGTAGCAACAGGCTGCTCAGGTGCAGACTGCCTTGGGCGAGGCCGAACAGTGTCCAGCAGCTCAGATCGATGAGAATCGCGGTTTGCACCAGCCGCCGGGTGGCGGCGGGCGGGTAATCGATGTGACGCAGATACAGATACAGCACCGGGATCGCGGTAATCGCAAAGACCAGCCCGATTGCCAAAGAGCTGAGCCACGGTTGCGCAGGCAACAGCCAGTAAGCCGCTGCCAGACCGCAGACGAAGGGCACGACGAAGCTCGGTATGGCGATTTTCACACTCTGGCGATCCAGTTTCAGATCGATCACATCACTGAGGATATGCCCCAGGAGCAGGGCGAAACTCAGGCTGTAGAGGTTTTTCAGCCAGTCTGGAGCGATCAGTTGAGCGCCGCTGAGTTGCCAGCCCGGCTCGATCCAGAAATACATCAGCAGTGGCAAACCGAAGCTTGCGAGTAATAGTTGGCTGACAATCGGAATCAGACCGAAATGCCGACCGACATGGGTGGCCGTGACAAACAGCGCCAAGGCCAGCAGCCAAAAGGCAACGACCATCATGCTGCCGGCTCCGCAACAGTGGCACGGTGTTCGTGACGTCCGGCCCACGGTGCAAGCAGGAAGCTGAACGCCAGACCAAGGCTCACCGACAAACCGAAATTGCTGACGGCCGGCGTGCTCGACACTGCCAGCAGACCGAATGACAACCACGTCGTCACGGCGGCCAGCAACGTGCCGAGCAGGCTCACCGCCGCACCACCGACCTGCTCACGCATGAGGATCGCGTAGTCGACACTGATCGCCGTCACCAGCAGCAGACCGAACAGGCTGAACAGCGTCAGCGGCTGGCCGAGCCAGCCAAGACTGGCCAGGCTGCACAGCGCCGCCAGCAACGGCAGGGCAACGATGCGCAAGGCGCCGCCGAAGCCAAACGGCAGGATCAGCACCAGCACGATCAGCACGCAAGAGGCGAGCTTCAGTTCGGCCGCGCTGACCTGCGTGGCGGCGAACACTTCATTCAACTCCCCGAGACGATCGACCAGCATCACCCCCGGCAAATCCAGGGCCTGTATTCGTAGCAGAGCAGGGTTGTTCAAGCCTTGCAGGCTGGTTATCGCCGCCACGCCGTCTTCGGTCGGCCCCAGCCAGAGCATGCGATAGGGTTCGCCGAGCGGGCCGGCGAGCGCGGTGTCGATGTCTTCGGCGGGCACGGTCTGCAACTGTTGCAACTCGGTTTGCAGCGCGGCGAGCGGCACGCCGAGTTCTAGCAGCGGCTGCCAGTATTGCGGCAACTTGTTCAGCGCTGCGCGCACCTCTTCTTGCTGGCTCGGCGGGCTGACCAGTTGATCGAGAGCCAGATAGCCTTGCAGCTTGTCGAGATTGACCAGTTGTTGCAGGCGATCGCTCAACGCGGCCTGGCGTTCCAGCAGTTCTTGCTGATTGGCGCCGCGCACGAGGAAAAATTGACTGGTGGGTTGATAGCCGGTGATCCGCGCGATGGTCTGTGCTTCATCGGTCAGATGTTGCGGCGCACCGACCCACTGGCGGATGTCGTTCTTGCTTTGCAGTTGCACCAGACCGCCGACGCAGAAGGCGATCAGCAGCGCCAACAGCACCGGTGTGCGTACGCGCTCAAGGAGTTTTTCGCGTAGATTGACCAGGCGCTCGGCCAGATGCAGCGGCCATTGTGCGGGACGCAGTTCGACATTTTTCAGCAGTGCCGGCAGCAGGCACACCGCCGACAGATAAGCGCCGAGCAGCCCGGCGGCGGAGAACACCGCGATTTGCGTCAGCGCCGGGAACGGCGTCCACGCCAGCGCCAGATAGCCGATGGTGCTGGTGATCAGGCTCAGGGTCAGCCCGGGCAAGGTCAGACGCAAGGCCGGCCAACTGCGCCACGGCTTCAGGCTCCAGCTCTTCGACAGGTAGTGCAGCGGGTAATCCACTGCCACGCCGATCAGGCTGGAGCCGAGTACCAGCGTCATCACATGCATATGGCCGAACAGCGCTACACAGGCCACCGCGCCGAACAGCATGCCGACCAGCACCGGCACGAACGCCAGCAGCACGCGCCAGCGACGAAACGCCAACAGCAGCAACAGCAGAATGCCGACAGTGGCACCGCCGCCGACCCAGGTCATCTCGCGTGTCGCTTGCTGCTGACCATTGGCCGCGTACAGCAGGCCACTGGCGGCAAGCAATTGCACGTCGGCTTTCGCCGCTTGTTCACGGCTGTGCTTGAGCAGATCGGCCACTTGCAGCGGCAGGTTCATGTCGAAGGCATTGCCGGTGGTGCGCGCACGCAGCATGACCCAGCTCTTGCCGTCAGCATCGGCAACCAGTGCGCCGCTGCCGATGTCGAGTTGCACCGAACCATGCTGTGGCTGGCTGTTCTGGATGCGTGCGGTCAGGCCCAGCCAATCATCCTGATTCGGCACCAGACTGAACCCTGTGAACGGGTCGAACAGCGCCTGCACTCGCTGATGGATGAACACATCGGGATGTTCGGTGAGCAGTTGCTGATCGTCCGTCGACAACATCGCCAGGCGCCCCAGCAGCAGTTGCGTGCGCAGGGCCGGCAGGTCCGCTTGCAGGTTCCACTGCACTTTTTCGAACAGGCCGCTGGCCTGCCACTGTTCACCCAGCGTCTGCGCCATGGCCACGGCTTGCTGGCGATCGGCGTGGCCGACCAGCACCAGCATTTCGCGGTTGAGCGGTTCCTGCATACGCTGTTCGGCACGCAGTTCGAGAGCGTCCGGATTAGTGCCGGGTACCAGTTCCATCAGGTTCGCCGACAGCGGCGCACCGTCGCGCCACTGCCAGCCCGCCAGTGCGACGACGGCCAGCAGCAGGATCAGAAACAGCCAGGGCAGCCTGCGTTCACTCGGCGAAGTCATGTTGCTCCGCGTCGCTCAATGGTTGCCCGGCGGTGCTGTCCTGCATGCGCAGCACGGTGCTGTCGCCTTGGGTTTCCAGCAGTTCGATGGTTTGCACCAGCGTGCTGCCGTCAATGTTGATCTGGTTGAACACTTGCTTGAGCAACACCGAACGCGGTGTCAGCGTGAGTTTCCACTGCTGCGCGTCGCCGCTCAGGGCCAGTTCGAAATCCCGTTGCAGGCCGCTGCTGTCACCTTGCAACACGGCAAGGAACAAGCGGTTCTGCTCGGCCCCGGCGCTCTTGTTTGGCAGCAGCTGCCAACCATTGCCGTCACGGCGGGCGATGCCTTTGGCGCTGATGCGATAGTCCTGTTGCAGCGGGGTTTTCAGCAGCCACAGCAGGCCGTGATTTTTCGCCAGGACGAAGCTGCCCTTGCTGATCAGCGGTTGCGGCAGGGCGCGCAGGTGTTTTTCCTGGATGAACTGGCCGTGGATCACCTCCGGTTTCGCCAGTTGCTCACTGAGCTGTTGCAGGTCGAAGGCGTTGGCCAGTGTCGACATCGCCAGCAGCGCCAGCGCGCTCAGGCTTTTAGCAAAAACATTCATCGCAGCATCCTTTCCACGGCATCGGTGAAGACTTTTGGCGACGCCAGCTGCATCTCGCGGCTGCTGACTTCGACGGCGACCTGCACCGAGCTGGCGCGGGTCAGGCGCTCGCCGCTGTGCAGGTCGGTGATCAGATAGTTGATCTTCAGGCGGTTTTCCCATTCGACCAGACTGGCGCGCACATTCAGGCGCTGGCCAAACACCGCACCGCGTACGTAACGCAGTTGCAGGTCGATGATCGGCCAAGCGAACCCGGACTCGACCATGTGCGTGTAGTTGTGGCCGATCTTGTCCAGCAGCGCGCACCGCGCCACTTCGAGGTATTTGACGTAATGGCCATGCCAGACCACGTGCATGGTGTCGACGTCGAAAAACGGCACGAGGATTTCAGTGTCGGCGTGAAGCACTCCGGCGCTACGCATGCAGCCTCCAGTGTTGCGCGGCGATGCGTTGCAGACACAGGCGCAATTCGCCTTCCAGTGCGCGGTCTTCGATGACTGGCGGGAAGTCCTTGGCCAGTTCCTCGTGCATCGCTGCCAGCGACGGCGGCAACGGTCGCGCATCTTCGGCCTGACCGCGCAGCCATACGCCTTGGTTGGCGGCGAGCAGGGTAGCGGCGGCGACCTGTTCGGTCAGCTCCAGCACACGAATCGCATCGCGGGCAGCGATGGTGCCCATGCTCACCTTGTCCTGGTTGTGGCACTCGGTGGAGCGCGAGAACACGCTGGCCGGCATGGTGTTTTTCAGCGCTTCGGCGGTCCAGGCGCTGGTGCCGATCTGCACGGCTTTGAAGCCGTGGTTGATCATCGCGCGATCCGCTGGCGCGCCAGACAGATTGCTCGGCAGACCATGGTTGTAACGCTCATCGACCAGCAAGGCGAGCTGTCGATCCAGCAGATCGGCGACGTTGGCCACCAGATTCTTCAGGCTGTCCATGGCGAACGCGATATGGCCGCCGTAGAAGTGCCCGCCGTGCAACACGCGCTCGGCTTCGGCATCGATGATCGGGTTGTCGTTGGCGCTGTTCAGTTCGGTTTCGATGAACGAGCGCAGCCAGTTCAGGCTGTCGGCCAACACGCCGAGTACGTGCGGGGCGCAGCGCAGCGAATAGCGATCCTGCAAACGATGCAGCGGCGCAGTCGGCGCGTCGATCGCCAGATCCTTGCGCAGCCACGCGGCGACCTGCATTTGCCCCGGGTGCGGTTTGGCGGCGAACAGACGTTCGTCGAAGTGCTCCGGGTTGCCTTGCAGCGCGACCACGTTGAGCGCGGTGATGCGCGTGGCCAGTTGCAGCAGGTAGTCGGCGCGGGCAAAGGCCAGGCAGGCGAGGCCGGTCATCACGGCGGTGCCGTTCATCAGCGCCAGCGCTTCTTTCGGGCGCAGCACCAACGGCGTCCAGCCGAGTTCGCGGTGCACATCGGCAGCCTGGCGGCGCTCGCCACGGAACATCACTTCACGTTCGCCGGAGAGGGTGGCGGCAACGTAGGACAGCGGCGTCAGATCGCCGCTGGCGCCGACCGAACCTTCTTCCGGAATCAGCGGCAGGATGTCGTATTCGAGGAACGCGTGCAGACGCTCCAGCAGTTCCACGCGCACCCCGGACACGCCGTGGCACAACGACTGCAACCGCGCCGCCAGCACCGCGCGGGTGGCTTGCGCGTCGAGCAGTTTGCCCAGGCCGCAACCGTGGAAGGTGTAGAGATGACGCGGCAACGCTTCGACGTGATGCAACGGCACTGCGACCACGCAGGAGTCGCCGTAACCGGTGGTCACGCCGTAGATCACGCCTTCCTTGTCCAACAGCGAATCGAGGAACCGCGCGCCCTTGGCGATGCGCTCGCGATACTCGGCGTCGCTCTGCAGTTGCACGGGCGCCTGACGGTTGGCCAGGGCCAACACGTCTTCGATGCGCAAAGGGCGTTCGCCGAAGGTTACCGGCTCATGGGTTGGCGTCGTCATCGGTCTTCCAGAAAGGGTAAAAGTTGAACCATTGTTGCGGCGCTTCGAGGCAATAGTGACTCAGGCGCTGCGCATAGCGGGTGGCCCACTGATGAATGACCTGCTCGCGCTCGCTGCGCTTCCACACCACGGCGTCGGCGAAGGGCTCGAGGGTCAGGCGATAGTGACCGTCCGGTTGTTTCAGGCACATCAGCAGATTGACCGGGCATTTCAGCAGACCGGCCAGCAGCCACGGGCCCTGCGGGAACGGCGCCGGATGGCCGAGAAAGTCTACGGTCACACTTCGCCCGCCGTGCAGCGGCACGCGGTCGCCGGCAATCGCCAGCCACTCGCCGCGCTCCAGGCGTTCGTGCAGTTGCAGCATGATTACCGGGTCGAGTTCGCTGACCTGAATCAGGCGCAGATTGGTCGCCCCGGCTTCGCCGAGCAGGCGGTTGAATTGCTCGGCGTGCTTGGTGTGCACCAGCACATTCATGGTGACCTTTTCGCCGATCTCCGCCAGTGCGCGGCAGACTTCGAGATTGCCCAGGTGTGCGCCGACCAGCAGTTGCCCGCGACTGCCGCGCAATTGATTGCGTAACAATGCCGGGTCAATGATTTCGATCTGTTCGATGCTCAGCTTGCCGTTCCACACGTCGAGTTTGTCGAGCATCGAGTCGGCGAAGGCCATGAACTGGCCGAACACCCGCCAATGCGTCGGGCGCAAATCCTCGCGCTGATTCCAGTCGGCCAAGCGCTGCTGGTATTGCCAGGCACTGCGCCGGGCGGTGCGACCGAACAGGAAAAAGTACAGGACGATGCCGTACAGCAACGGGCTGAGCAGGCGTCTGCCCAGTACCTTGGCGGCGAACGCGGTGAATTTCATCAGCAGGAAGCTGCCGCGTTCTTCGCGGTCAGCCCAATGCTTCTTGTCGACCTCGTTGGTCATGCTCGCCACCGTCGCCAGAGGATCAGCGGAAAACGCAGCAACATGCCGAAGAACAGCCGCGTGTGCATGCTTGAAATCAGCGCGTTGTCGTGGAACAGGCGGAAGTGCGACACGCCATCCAGCGGGTAATGCACGCTGGTCTGCAACCAGCGCATCGGCTGATTGCGCCACGACAGGCGCACGAGAATGTCCGAATCGAAATCCATGCGCTTGCCGATTTTTGCCGAATCAATCACCGCCAGCGTCGAGGCCAGTGGATAAACGCGGAAACCGCACATCGAGTCGCGGATCTGCAGCGACAGTGTGTTGATCCAGACCATCATGTGGGTCAGGTAGCGTGCGTACAAGCGGCCTTTTGGCACGCTTTCATCGAACAGCGGATAACCGCAGATCAGCGCCTCGGGATGGGCGCGGGATTCATCGACGAAACGGGCGACATCGTGCAAATCGTGCTGACCGTCGGCATCGACCTGCAGTGCATGGGTGAAGCCCAGCAGCGCGGACTCGCGCAAACCGGTCATCACTGCACCGCCCTTACCCTGATTGGCGGTGAGGCGTACCAAATGCACCTTGTCGCGCTCGGCCAGAGTATCGAGCACCTTCGCGCAGGATTGGGTGCTGGCGTCGTCCACCAGAATGCACGGCAGGCCTTGGGCGAGCAGAGCGTCGACCACAGTGGCAATCGCGGTTTCGTGGTTGTAAACCGGGATAACGGCGCAGGGATTATGCATATCGACGATCCCTGTAGGAGTGAGCCTGCTCGCGATTGAGTGCGTAGCACTCACCAAGGTCAATCATGCTCAACCCCCAGCAGAATTCGGCCACTGGAGCAGGTCGCCGTGTCATTGCGATAAGCGAAATACAGTTTGCTGCGTTCGGGATCAAAGCGCAGGTGCAGCTGGATTTCATCGCCGGGGCGCACCAGTTGCTGGAATTTCAGCACTTCCATCCCGGCAAACGGGCCAGTCAGGTTGAGCAATTGGCGACCGAGGTTCAGCGCCCATTCCACCTGCACCACGCCTGGTAATACCGGGGCTTTAGGGAAGTGCCCACTGAAATAGGCCAGATCCGGCGGTACGCTGAGTTGCAGGCTCCACTCGCCATCGGTTTCGACCTGCTCCAAGACTTCCGGCGCTTTCGGACGTGGGGCTATCAGTAACGCTTCGACGTCGGCTTGAGGCAGTTTGCCTTGGCTGTTCAGCGGCAATTGCCGCACCAGCCGCCAGCGCCGCGGCAGGGCCAGCGCTTCACAGTGCTGGCTCAGATGCTTGCGCAGGCCTTCAGTCAGGCTGCGCCGGCCGTGTTCGCGCAAGGCAAACAGACCCGAGTCGCTGAGGACCAGCAAGGCGCCCAGCGACGCACGGTTTTCCTGCACCACACCCAGACGCGCTTCGGCGACCCAGTCATGAGCGACCAGGGCTTGTTCGAGCATCGGCAGGGAGATGCGTTTCTCTTCGAGTTTGACGATCCGGTCCAGCCGTCCGAGCAGTTCGAAGCGGCCATCGGCGGCGATTCGCGCGGCATCGGCGGTGTGCTCGATGTGTCCGGCGGGCAGGTAGGGCGAGGCGACCAGCAGCGCGCCGTCGTTGTCCTGACTCAGTTCGACACCGGCAAACGGTTGCCACAGCGGCTGGCCCTGACGCCAGGCGATACCACCTGTTTCCGAGCTGCCGAGGATTTCGGTCGGCCACTGTTGCAGGCGTTGCTGCAGGCTTTGCGCGGCGTCTGCCGGTAGCGCGCCGCCAGAGGAAAACACCCGGCGCACGGCGCTGAGGGCAGGCCAGTCAAGGTTATCGCCCATACGCTTGAGCAACGCCGGGCTGGCGACCCAGGCGAAGGCCGCATGCTCGCGGCTGGCGCGCTGCAAGTCTTCAGGGAATGCCAGTTGCTGGCGTACGAACGGGCGCCCGGCGCACAACGGCCACAACACCCGAAAGAGCAGACCGTAGATATGTTGGGTGGCGACGCTGCCGATGATGCAGGCCTCACCGAGGTCCGCGCCCCACTGCTGTTCCAGCGCTTCGACCTCGTTGGCCATTTGGTGCAGGGTCTTGTCGATACGCTTGGGTTCGCCACTGGAGCCGGAGGTACACAGGCTCAAACGGCACTGGTCGAGATCCAGTTCGGCAGCGGGCAATGCCGGCTGATAAAGGTCTTCGAGCTGCGCGTCATCGGGATGATCGGTCAGCCACAGATCGACCTCAGCCGACCAGCGCTGACGCGTTTGCGCCTGCAAGTCGGCCGGCAGCAACACGCTGGCACCTGCGCGCCAAGCACCGAGCAGTGCGACGGCCAGTTCGGCGGCATCTTCCAGATGCACAGCTAGGCGCTTCACGCCCTGCGCTTGCAGGCCGGCGGCGACGCTCAACGCCTGCTCGCACAGTTGCGCGTGATCGAGTGCCGGCGCAGCGCAGATCGTTCGTGCCGGCACAGCCTTGAGCAACAGCTGCTCAAGTTTTATCCAGTTCATGTACGGCCTCTTACCCGTTGTCGTATCAGCCATTCAATGGCAAACATCAGGCCGATCAATCCATAGGAGATCAGGCCGGTGTACAACATCCACCAATTCAGCGGCGCCCACAGGGTCAGGAGGGCGGCGCACAAACCGTTGCAGAAGAAAAACACGCTCCAGGCCACGGTGACCTTGCGTGTGTAGCGAATTGCGATGTCCGGCAGTTCTGGCTCACGCAGGCGCGCCAGGCGTTCGACCATTGGTGGGCCGTATTTCAGGCTCAGGCTGAACAGCACCAGCATGAAGCCGCTGATCAGCACCGGATACCAGCGCAGCAACAGCGGGCTGTCGAACAGTGCCAGCAACAGGCAAAACACGATCGCCACGCAAGCCATCCACAGGCTGCCGGGCTTGCGCTCGCCGGTCAGCGCCCGCGCCAGCCACAGGCTGCCGAGCAACAGGCCGAACTGCCACGGAGCAAAATGCTCCATGCCGAAATACACCGCAAAGGGGTACAGCAGACCGGCCAGCAGCAGGCCGAGGCCGATCAATCGGCTCATGCGGCCGGTTGAACCAGACGGTAAACCGCCTCGACCACGTCACCGACCGTGCGCACTGATTTGAATTCTTCAGCGGCAATTTTCTTGCCGGTCTGACGCTTGATGTGGTCGATCAGATCGACCGCATCGATGCTGTCGATTTCCAGATCCTGATACAGGTTGGAATCCAGGCTCACACGGGCCGGATCCAGTTCGAACAGCTCGACCAGGGCATCGCGCAGGGTGTTGAAAATGTCGTCACGAGTTTGCATGGTCCGGTCTCAAGCTGCTTTTTTTGCCGTGACGAAGGCCGCAAGGCTCGCCACGTTAGTGAAATGGTTGCGGGTGTCTTTGGCGTCGGCGTCGATTTTGATGCCGTACTTTTTCTGGATCGCCAGACCCAGTTCCAGCGCGTCGACGGAATCCAGGCCCAGGCCTTCGCCGAACAGCGTTTGTTCATCGCCGATGTCGTCGACGCTGATGTCTTCGAGGCCGAGGGCGTCGATGATCAGCAGTTTGATGTCACGATTCAGATCGCTCATCTTCGGCGAGCTCCTTAATAAAGTAAGAGTGCAAATAATCGTTGAGCTTGCGCGAGGCTTGCGGTGCAGGCCCCTGCGCGGCGAAGGCTTGTGGGTCTATATCGGCCCCGACGCGAAAACTGAAGTGCACGCGGCGAGACGGGATCCGATACCACGGTTCGGCTTTGGTCAGCGTGGTCGGGTTGACCTTGATGATCACCGGGGTGAGGATTTTCGCACCGCGCAGGGCAATCGCCGCCGCCCCCCGATGAAAGGCGGGTGGCTGTCCCGGCTGGGTGCGCGTGCCTTCGGGGAAAATGATCAGCGTCTGGC
The DNA here is from genome assembly GCF_044743175.1 of Pseudomonas sp. NPDC087690. NCBI lineage: Bacteria > Pseudomonadati > Pseudomonadota > Gammaproteobacteria > Pseudomonadales > Pseudomonadaceae > Pseudomonas > Pseudomonas sp. NPDC087690. Next base: position 10,674 of record NZ_JBIUVX010000048.1, on the reverse strand, counting down.
CGTTTTGCAAGGATTGGGCGGCGGCATCGAGCATGTCCATGCTGCCGTCGTTGCTGATGTATTCGGTGCTGCGCAGCGGCCCGCGAGTGAAGGGGTTTTCCCACAGGCTTTTCTTCACCACGCAATTGGCCTGGCGAACCAGACCGATGAGGAATACCACGTCGATCAGTGACGGGTGATTGGCGATGATCATTTGTCCCGGACGACCGAGGCGTTCGGCACCTTGAATGTCGTAGGTCAGCACGCCGGTGCGAGCCATGAACCGCACGAAGAACCAGAACAGCCGACTGACGGTCTGCCGCGCACGCTGACGATGGCGGAGCGCGTCACCGGGCAGGCAGCCCAGCAGCGGGAACACCAACACGCGCAGGCACAGCCCGCCGAGCCCGAACAGGGCGAAGCTTGCGGCGGTGGCCAGCAGGCGCCAGTAATAGGCGTCGCGGTTTTTCTCGGTTACAGGCTGCGTTGCCAGGTCCATACGCGATTTTTCCAGGCATGTTGGCAAAGGGGTTGCTGGCCGAGCAGGGTTCGCAGCAGATTGAGCGCGTGGGGCCAGTGCGCGTTGGACAGTGCTTCTGTGGTGCTGTTCAGGGTCAGCCGCCAGTCGGTACCGGGGGTGAGCAGCAGGCCTACGGCGTACGGAAACGGCACGTCATCGATCCACTTCGAGTAGGCGACGGGCGGCTGTTCTTCGGTGATCACCAGCAGCACGGCGGGGGCGCCCTCATTCAACAGGGCAGCGGCTTCGAGCATGCCGTGTTCGAGGCCGTCGCCCGCCGCAGCGAGGGCGGTCATTTCGCTGGTCTCACCGCGCATGATCGACCACAGGCCGATGATCGCGTTGTGCACCGAGAGGCTGAACTGGGTCGGCGACAGCGGTTGCTCGGTCGCCAGATCGCTGAGGATCTCGTAAGTGCGCGGGGTTTCACCATGACGCGAAACGAACACCAGCGGCAGATTCTCCCGTCCGTCGGCCAGAGGCCAGCCAACGCTGAATGCCATGCGTGCCAGTCGGCTGAGGCGACGGCGCTGCATGGCCGGCAAAAACGACACATCGGGCGCGGCATCACTGCTCTGGAGCACCACCGGTTGTCGGCTCCAGGCCTGCCAGGCGTCCACGCTGTCGAGCCCGGGGGCCCACGCGCGCCATTGGGCGATGTTGAAGTTGATCACGGACATTCATCCCGCCCCTGCGGGCTTGTATTGACGCGTTGAATCACCAGAACCGCGACGGGCGTGGCGTGGCGCTTGGCGCCGAGTGGCGCGCATTATCCCGGTGCGACGAGTGTGTAGCAAATGCTGGTTACATTTTGTGCAACGAAATGTACCGATTGGTTCGCGGTAAAACTGTCATTTGGCCATTATCCAGATTGTCAGCGGCTTGTCTGTCGGGCATGGCGAAGATCAATGACAGTTTCTACGTCGCGCATGCGGCGATATTTGCACCGGACTTTGTAGTCCGTGTCCGTGGAGGTAGCGAACCGAGGCCACGCGCATCTACACTCGGTCATTCTTTGATACACGGAGGTTTGGTCATGCGGCGCGTGGTGTTCAATCAGAAAGGTGGCGTAGGCAAATCCAGCATTGCCTGCAATCTGGCGGCGGTCAGCGCCAGCGAGGGTTATCGCACGTTGTTGGTGGATCTCGATGCCCAAGCCAACTCCACTCAGTATCTGACCGGGCTCACCGGCGATGACATTCCGATGGGCATTGCCGACTTCTTCAAGCAGACGCTGTCCTCGGGGCCGTTCTCGAAGAAGAATCAGGCGGATATCTACGAAACCCCGTTCGACAACCTCCATATCATCACCGCCACCGCCGAATTGGCCGACCTGCAGCCCAAGCTTGAGGCCAAGCACAAGATCAACAAGCTGCGTAAGTTGCTGGATGAGTTGTCCGAGGATTACGACCGGATCTACCTCGATACCCCGCCGGCGCTGAATTTCTATGCGGTATCGGCGCTGATAGCTGCTGATCGCGTGTTGATTCCTTTTGATTGCGACAGCTTCTCCCGTCAGGCCCTGTACGGCCTGATCGCGGAAATCGAAGAGTTGAAGGACGACCACAACGAAGGTCTGGAAGTCGAAGGTATCGTGGTCAACCAGTTCCAGGCCCGGGCCAGCCTGCCGCAACAGATTCTCGACGAGCTGATTGCCGAAGGATTGCCGGTGCTGCCGGTGTACCTGACCAGTTCGGTGCGCATGCGCGAGTCGCACCAGGCCAGCATGCCGCTGATCCACCTCGATCCGCGCCACAAGCTGACCCAGCAATTCGTCGAGTTGCATAACCTGATCGAAGGGCACTGATCTCTTGAGCTACGCAGATCCCCTGTAGGAGTGAGCCTGCTCGCGATGGCGTCCGTCCAGCCAACATCTATTTGACTGACGCAGCGCCATCGCGAGCAGGCTCACTCCTACAATTGGTTCGGTGGTGGGTCAGATGCCCTGGCTACGCAGCCACGCCATCAATTGCGGCAGCGGGAATGCGCCACTCTGCCGCGCCACCTCGCGGCCGTTCTTGAACAGAATCAGACTCGGAATCGAGCGAATCCCCAACTGCGCCGACAACTGCTGATTCGCCTCGCTGTCGAGCTTGGCCAACCGACACTTGCCCGCCAACTGTGCCGCCGCCTGCTCGAACACCGGCGCAAACGACTTGCACGGCCCGCACCACTCCGCCCAGACATCCACCAGCAACGGCAAATCACCCTTGATCTGGCTGGCGTAATCGCCTTGCTTGAGTTCGAACGGTTTGTTCAGCAGCACAGCGGATTTGCAGCGTCCGCACTTGGGCTGGTCCGCAAGGCGCTCGGCGGGGATGCGGTTGAGGCCATTGCAGGAAGGGCAGGGGATGAGGAGTGGGGTGGTCATGAGCGAAATCCGGAATTGAGCTGATAACACCTAGTTGGAGACGTTTGCTCATATTTTCAATCGTGCAGGCTCTCGCGTTGTGCCTAGTCTGAAGGCGACCAGGCGAGCCCGTTGGTCTGCTTAGCTGTATCGCAACTTGCGATATTTTTGGTTTGTGATTAACTCCCCATAGCAAAATGCGATAAGGATGTTGCATGCATGTCATCACTGGAAAACGGATACGAGAAGCTAAGAATAAATGGCCGGCAGCCGCTAGTGCGCTGGATCACTGGCTTGAAGTGGCAAAAGGATGCAAGCCAACAGACTTTGCAATGATGAAGGCACTGTTTCCCGCTATCGATAAGGTGGGAGATTTTCATGTTTTCGATATTGGCGGTAACAAACTGAGGCTGATTGCCTGCGTCAGATATCGACCTCAAAAGCTGTACATCAAGCACATATTGGATCATCGCGAATACGACCGCGGCAAATGGAAGGAGGGAAGGGCATGAGTGTTCTGATCAAAAAAGCTGCCGAGCACTGGGAGTTCGTTTCGCCGTTGCTGCGCAAGCCGAAAAACGAAGACGACTACGACGCGCTGGTTCAGGCACTTGACGAGTTGCTTGAAATGACTGGCGATGACGAGTCTCATCCGTTGATGAGCTTGGTGGATATCATTGGTGACTGGATTGAAGAATGGGATCAAACGCATCACCCGGTCCCGAAACCTCCGGGTTTTGAAGTATTGGGATATCTGATGCGTGAGCATGGTTTGACCCAGAGCGACTTGCCTGGAGTGGGCACTCAGTCAGTCGTCTCTGAGATCCTGAGCGGCAAGCGGCAACTAAACCTGCGACAGGTTCGATGGTTGGCTGAGTACTTCAAGCTGCCTGTAGACGTGTTTATCTAGGCCGCCTCAGGAAGAACAACTGATCTCCAAATGCTTGCCCCACTCCGGCGGCCGCTCGGCATAACCGTCCATCCCCGGCTGCTCTTCAAATGGTTTGCTCAGCACCGCGTGCAGCCGGCGTACTTCTGAGTAATCCCCTTGCTCTGCCGCGTCGATGGCTTTTTGCGCCAGGTAATTGCGCAGGATGTATAGCGGATTGACCGCATGCATCCGCGCTTGGCGCTGCGTTTGATCAGCATCGCCATCGCGGGCAACCCGGGCGACGTAGCGTTCACCCCAGGCATCAAAACCCTTGATGTCGACGAAGTCATCACGCAACCGGGCGACGGCCTGTTCGGCCGATTCTTCACCGAGTCGGCGGAAGAACAGCGTGTAATCGACGCCGCTGTTCTGCATCAGTTGCAACAGGTCTTCCAGCAGCTTCTGGTCATTGTCCTCGGCCGTGGTGAAGCCGAAGCGGCGGCGCATCAGGTCGAGGTAGTGCGCCTGAAACAGCGGCAGATACAAGCCGAGGGTTTCGCGCAGGGCTTCAACGCTGATGAACGGCGTCAGTGCCTGAGCCAGCGCACTGAGGTTCCACTGGCCGACCGGCACCTGATTGCTGAACGAGTAGCGGCCCTGATCATCGGAGTGGTTGCAGATGAAATTGGCGTCGAAGTCGTCGAGGAAGGCGAACGGGCCGAAGTCGAAGGTGATGCCGAGGATCGACATGTTGTCGGTGTTCATCACACCGTGGCAGAAGCCGTAGGCCTGCCATTTGGCGATCAGTCCGGCGTTGCGTTCGACGATTTCGCGGAACATCGCCAGGTACGGTTCCGGCTGTTCCAGACATTCCGGGAAATGCATCGCCAGCACGTGTTCGCCGAGTTCTTTCTGCTGCTCGGGGCGCTTGGTGTAATAGAAGTATTCGAAGTGGCCGAAGCGGATGTGGCTCGGCGCCAGACGCAGCACCATGGCCGCGCGTTCCTGCTTTTCGCGCCAGACCGGCGTATCGGAGCCGATCACGCAGGCTGCCCGTGAGGACGGGATGTTCAACGCGTAAAGCGCTTCGGAAGCCAAAAACTCACGGATCGACGACCGCAGCACCGCACGACCATCGCCCATGCGCGAAAACGGCGTCTGCCCGGCGCCCTTGAGGTGCAAGTCCCAATGCTCGCCGGCCGCGTTGTACACCTCGCCCAGCAGCAGCCCGCGACCATCACCCAGTTGCGGCGTGTAGCCGCCGAACTGATGCCCTGAATAGACCATCGCTCGCGGCTCGGCATCGGCCCACAGCTTGTGGCCGCCGAACAGTTCGGCGAATTCGTTGGTTTCGGCGGTCGCCGGGTCGAGATCCAGCAGGGCCAGCGCCGCCGGGCTGGCGACGACCAGACGCGGATTGTCGATCGGCTCGGGCAGCACGTGGGCGGAGAACGCATCGCCCAGGCGGGCGAAGCGATTGTCGAAGGTCAGTTCGTCGAGGGCTTTCAAGGGCCGGCTCCAGCAGAATGTCCGAGCATTCTGCTGGGATCAGACCGGTTAGTCGAGTTTGGCCGGCGGCGGCTCTTGCAGCGGTTTCTGATCGTCGGCGATCGGCACGATGGTTTTGGTTTCCGGTTCGATCGGCACCATCTTGTATTCCTGGCCGTGCAGGTTCTTCAGGTAAACCTCCATCTGGCGGAACGAGATGTTGATGTGCTGCTTCTTGAACTCGCGGTTGATGAAGCGGTTGACCTCATCGAGCACCGGGTTGCGGTCACCGAGGTCGCGCACGTGCATGCGCAATTCGTGATCCAGCGTGCTTTCGCCGAAGTTGAGGAAGTACACGTGTGGCTCGGGTTCCTTGAGTACGCGCGGGTTCTCGCGAGCGGCCTTGAGCAGCAGTTCCTTGACCAGATCCAGATCGGAACCGTAGTCGACGCCGAGTTTCAGCGTTACCCGAGTGATGGTGTCGGTCAGCGACCAGTTGATCAGTTGCCCGGTGATGAACGTCTTGTTCGGGACAATGATGTCCTTGCGGTCGAAGTCGGTGATGGTCGTGGCGCGGATGCGGATCTTGCTCACCGTGCCCGAGAGGTTGCCGATGGTGATGGTGTCACCGATCCGCACCGGACGTTCGAAGAGGATCATGATGCCGGAGATGAAGTTGGCGAAGATCTCCTGCATACCGAAGCCGAGGCCGACCGACAGCGCCGCCACCAGCCATTGCAACTTGTCCCAACTCACGCCGAGGGTCGACAGGGTCGAGACGAAGCCGACGCCGGCGATCACATACGACAGCAACGTCGTGGTCGCGTAGGCACTGCCCTGCGCCAGATTGAGCTTGGACAGCACGAACACTTCGAGCAGGCCTGGCAAGTTGCGCGCGAGGGCGAAGGTGATGCCGATGATGATCAGCGCGCCGAGCATGTCGCCGATACTGATCGGCACCATGCTCATGTTGGCGCCGGTGCCGCTGGTGTATTCGTAGAGAGTGATGTTGTCGAGGTACGAGAACACCGAAATCAGGTCCGACCAGACCCAGTACAGCGCGGCGATGAAGCCGCCGAGCAGGGCCAGACGGATCAGGCGCAGGGACTGTTCGTTGACCTTTTCGATGTCCAGCGTCGGCTCTTCGATCACCGCTTCGCCGTCGCCGGCCTCTTTCGCCGCCTGACGCTTGGCCAGCGCACGCTGGTAGGCCAGACGTCGCGCAGCAACACTCAGGCCGCGCACGAAAGTTGCCTCGATCACCAGCCAGAACATCAGCAGGTACAGGGTGTTGATCAGGCGATCACTGAGTTTCAGCGCGGTGTAGTAGTAGCCGAAGCACACCGCGACAAACAGGGCGATCGGCAGCAAGGTGAACATCACGCCGACGGCCTTGCGGAACAGCGAAGTGTTCTCGTGGGCCGGGCTGCTGATCAGCAAGCGGCTGAGCAGCCATGCCATCAGGGCGTAGCAGGTCAGCACCACCGGCATGCCGAGTACGTCGTCGGCCAATGCCGCCGGTTGCAGTTCGGCCACGGCGACAATGGTCACCAGCGCCATGACCACCAACCCGAGTCGACGGATCCAGCCCTGAAGGAATTCGACCTGTGGCTTTTCCCAGCGGAAGTGCAGTTCGGCCACGCCGCCCGGCGCCAGAATCCGGTACGCGGTGTAGAACACCAGCCACGCTTGCCCCATCTGCAGCAGTGCCGCACCCATGTTGGCGTTCTGTCCACGGGCGTCGATCTGCAATGCCAGTCCGCATAGCGCCAAGCCCAATGCGACCGGCATCGCCAGCAGAATATTGATCAGGATCGCCTGCGGCGTGTGCCACTGGCTGTCGCGTTTAAAGTGGCCGATGTCCTGGTGAACCTTGTTTAGCCGCGCGTACAGATTCTTGCGTCGCCACAGCAGTGCACCGATCAACAGCGCCAACGGCAGGAACAGCAGCGGTCGCTGGATCAGACCATCGGTCAGCTCGCTCAGACTGGAGGCCCACGGCAGCGTATCGATCTGACGCTTGAGGCGCTCCGGTACACTGCGCATCCACTCAAGGTCCAGCGGCTTGTTGCTGGGAATCCAGAACATTTGCTCATCGAGGGTCGCGCGCAGGCTCTGCGCGGTGCTCAGCAGCTGTTTCTGATTGAGTTGCAAGGTGATCGATTCGTTGAGCACTGCGCTCAATTCGCGGTTCAAGCGTTCGAGCAGATCGGCGCGGGTATTGGCCAGATCGAGCAGGCTTTTGCGCAGTTGCGGGGTGACTTGTTCAGGCGGTTGCGTCGCCAACAGGTTGTCGACGTAGGTCGACGGGTTGCTGAGCAACTCACGTTGCTGGCTGACTTCGAACTGGTACAGGCGAATGTCGGCGATCTGATCCGCCAGGTCACGGTCGACCTTCAAGCGCGGCAGTGCCTGCTTCTGCTTATAGAGAATCTTCGACAGCAGCAGGCTGCCCTTGAGCACGTTGATCTGCTCGTCGAGCGCCGAGTCGCTTTGGGTCAGGCTGTCGAGTTGCTGCTTGGTCTGCAGGTTCTGCTGGGTGACTTCGTTGAGGCGGTCGGTGCTTTTCAGCAGATAGTCCGAGAGCTTGAGGTTGGCGGTGCTCTCACTCGCGAGCAGGCTGCTGCCACCGGACTTTTGCGCCTCGATCGATTGCTGGGTGACCGTCTCCTGAGACTGCGCCAGACGTTTCTGGTTGATCAGGGTTTGCAGTTCCTGGATCTCGCGGTCGAGGCGGTCGGACTTCTCCGCGAGCAAGTCATGCTGGGCGTTGCCCAGATCCTGCAACTGGCTGTTGCCGGCCAGTTCCTGGCGGCGCAGCGGGATCAGCGCGTTCAGCGCCGCCAGCTCGGCGTTGAGCTGGTCACGCTGTTCGGCGCTGACGGTCTTGCCCGCGTCCTTGCCGGATTTGAGGATGTTATTGATCTGCTGGATGCGCGTCTGGCTGGCGGAGATTTCTGCCTGGGCACGTTCCGGACGCGTCTGTGCGGTGATGATCAGGCTGTTGGCGTCGGCCAGGGCTTTCTGCAGATCGCTTTGCTGAGTGGAGCGATCAGTGAGGATCTGCTCCAGTTGCTGGATCGATTCCCTGGGGAAGCGTTGCGCCACCGGTATCACTGCCGTGGCCTTGAGGCGCGTCAGCTCGCGGGTATTTTCAATCGTTTGCTTGGGCGCGGTCGCCAGTTGCTGCTTGAGATCGACCAGTTTCTGTTCGTAATCGCGCTGATTGTTCAGCTGATTGAGCGTGCTCTGCAGGATCGTTTGCAGACTCTTTTTATCGGCATCCGGCAGTTTGCTGTCGGCGAGCTTGTCGAGGCTGGCCTGCACGGCGTCGCTGGACGGTGGTTCGGCGGCGTACAGGGGGCCGACAGTAAGACTCAGGCCCAGCAGGGCCGCGACGAAAAAGGAACGCAGGGTAGGCATAGAGACCGGTCGAGCAAGTGAGAGTGGACGCAGTTTAGAGGAAGAGCCCGGGGCCCGGGCGACTTCCTTCGGGGAATCTGACGCCCACTTTACCGATCTTGTTCCCGTCCATGACCGCGACGGTCCAGTGGGTGTTGTTCCACTCCACCTGGTCGCCGACGATGGGGGCACCACCGACCTTGTGGGCAATGAAGGCGCCCAGGGTCATGTCTGGATCGATGCCTTCGGCCGGCAGCCCATAAAGCGCTGCAACCGCTTTAAGCTGGGCGTCTCCTTCGAGCACGAAGTCGCCGAAGAAACGCAGATCGAGGCCGCGTTGCGGTGCCTGGCTGAACAGTTTGCCGAGGGCGCCGAGGTTGTGTTCATGGCCGATAACGCACAGCAAATCATCGACTTCCAGCACCGTACTACCCGACGGATGGAGCAGTTGCTGGCCACGAAACAGCGCCGCGATACGTGTGCCTTCGGGCATTTTCAGCTCGCGCAAGGGTGAACCGATGCACCATTTTTCCGCGCCGAGCTTGTAAACGAACAGTTCCCACTCGCTGGTGATGTGCACTTCCAGCGCTGATCGGGAGATCGGCGCGGGCTCCGGCGGCACCGTCACTTTCAGCAGCTTGGCGACCCACGGCAGGCTCGTGCCCTGCACCAGCAGCGATACCAGCACGATGAAAAACGCGAGGTTGAAGTACAGCTGTGCATTCGGCAGCCCGGCCATCAGCGGGAACACCGCGAGAATGATCGGTACCGCACCGCGCAGGCCAACCCAGGAAATAAACGCCTTCTCACGACCATGGAATGCCTTGAACGGCAGCAGGCCGACCATCACCGACAGCGGCCGCGCGAACAGAATCATCCACAGAGCCAGACCGAGTGCGGGCAGGGCGATTGGCAGCAAATCGTGCGGCGTCACCAGCAGCCCCAGCACGAGGAACATGCCGATCTGCGCCAGCCACGCCATGCCGTCGAGCATGTGCAGAATGCCGTGACGGCTGCGCACCGGACGGTTGCCGATGACCAGGCCGCACAGGTAAACGGCGAGGAAGCCGCTGCCGTGCAGGGCGTTGGTCAGGGCGAATACCAGCAGACCGCCGGCGATCACCAGAATCGGATACAGGCCGGCCGCCAGATTGATCCGGTTGACCAGTTGCAGCATCAGCCAGCCTCCGCCCAGACCGATCACGCCGCCGATGCCGAACTCGCGGATCAGGTGAGTCAACAGGCTCCAGTGCAGGCCGGTCTGGCCGCTGGCGAGCATGTCGATCAGAGTGACAGTGAGAAATACCGCCATCGGGTCGTTGCTGCCGGATTCGATTTCCAGGCTGGCGGTCACCCGTTCGTTCAAGCCTTTGCCACCGAGCAGCGAGAACACCGCTGCGGCGTCAGTGGAGCCGACGATGGCGCCGATCAGCAGGCCTTGAATCAGATTCAGATCGAACAGCCACGCTGCCGCCATGCCGGTCAGCCCGGTGGTGATCAGCACCCCGACCGTGGCCAGCGATAGCGCCGGCCACAAGGCTACGCGGAAACTCGACACTCGCGTGCGCAAACCGCCGTCGAGGAGGATCACCGCCAGTGCGAGGTTGCCGACCAGATAGGCCGTCGGGTAGTTATCGAAAATGATTCCGCCGCCATCGACCCCGGCGGCCATGCCGACCGCGAGAATAATGACCAGAATCGGAATGCCGAGACGCGAAGACAATGAACTGACAAGAATGCTCGCACCTACCAGCAACGCGCCGATCAAGAACAGGCTGTTGATGGTCGTCGCATTCAAAGGCAGTACTCCAGAAGCGGAAAGACGGGCACAAACTGACCATGCAGTCTGCGTGCCAGCGATTCTAACCTGTTGAAATGTGATGCTGTCAAAAAGGTTTTTACGCTGGCGTGTTCGGGATTTTGGTTCGGCTGAAGATTGCAGCCCTCACCCTAGCCCTCTCCCAGGGGGAGAGGGGACTGATCGAGGTGTTTGTGCGAGGTACATCGACCTGAAAATTCTGAGTCGAACTCAGGTTTGAAAAGCACAAAGATCTGCTCCCTTTC
>NZ_JBIUVX010000047.1:0-35637 GCF_044743175.1 Pseudomonas sp. NPDC087690 | reverse complement strand
AAAGAACAATTCGACAGCGCTCGTAACTTAAAGAACAACGGCAACCTGTTCGGCGGTTCGATCGGTTACTTCCTGACCGACGACGTTGAACTGCGTCTGGGCTACGATGAAGTTCACAACGTACGTGCCGACGATGGCAAGAACGTAAAAGGCGCTAACACCGCCCTGGACGCTCTGTACCACTTCAACAACCCAGGCGACATGCTGCGTCCATACGTCTCGGCCGGTTTCTCCGACCAGAGCATCGACCAGAACGGTTCGAACGGTCGTAACCGTTCTACCTTCGCTAACCTGGGCGCTGGTGCCAAGCTGTACTTCACCGATAACTTCTACGCTCGTGCTGGCGTTGAAGCTCAATACAACATCGACCAGGGCGACACCGAGTGGGCTCCTAGCGTCGGTATCGGTGTGAACTTCGGTGGCGGCTCCAAGCCTGCTGCTGCTCCAGTTCCAGCAACAGCTGAAGTCTGCTCCGACAGCGACAACGACGGCGTTTGCGACAACGTTGACAAGTGCCCGGACACCCCAGCCAACGTAACTGTTGACGCTGACGGCTGCCCAGCAGTTGCTGAAGTTGTTCGTGTTGAGCTGGACGTTAAGTTCGATTTCGACAAGTCTGTTGTTAAAACCAACAGCTACGGCGACATCAAGAACCTGGCTGATTTCATGAAGCAGTACCCATCCACCACCACTACTGTTGAAGGTCACACTGACTCCGTCGGTCCTGACGCTTACAACCAGAAACTGTCTGAGCGTCGTGCAAACGCCGTTAAGCAAGTTCTGACCAACCAGTACGGTGTTGAATCGTCCCGCGTTCAGTCTGTTGGCTACGGCGAATCCCGCCCAGTTGCTGACAACAAAACTGAAGCTGGCCGTGCTGTTAACCGTCGCGTAGAAGCGCAGGTTGAAGCTCAAGCTAAGTAATTAGCTGCCGCTCCGAGAAAAGCCCGGCTTAGGCCGGGCTTTTCTTTGTCTGCGATTTGGCTTTGCAGCTTTAAAAGACCGCAGCCTTCAGCAGCTCCTACATGAATTCTGCATACGTCCTGTAGGAGCTGCCGCAGGCTGCGATCTTTTGCTCTTCAACAACAGCCGCCACCGCACCAATCACCAGAATCGCCGGGCTTCTCAATCCGAAAACACCTGCGTCATCACTCATGCCCATCAGATCACTCCGACATTCGCGCTGCTGCGGCAGTGAAGCATTCTCGATCATCGCCACCGGCGTATCTGCCGCCATCCCGCCCGCCAACAACTGGTCGCGAATCTCGCCCAGTTTTGCCACGCCCATGTAAATCACCAGCGTCGTGCCACCCTGCGCCAGCGCCTGCCAGTTCAATTGGCTGTCATCCTGGGTGTGCGCAGTCACCAGCGTCACGCCACGCGCGACCCCGCGCAAAGTCAGCGGAATATCACACTGCGTCGCCCCGGCCAGCCCGGCAGTGATGCCATTGACCAGCTCCACCTCAACCCCTCGCTGACGCAGCCACTGCGCCTCTTCACCGCCACGGCCGAAAATGCACGGATCGCCGCCCTTGAGCCGCACCACGCACTTGCCTTGGCGGGCGTAACGCAGCATCAGTCGATGGATAAACGCCTGCGGAGTGGAACGGCAACCGCCGCGTTTCCCTACGGCAATAATGCGCGCGCCGGGGCAGTGCTCCAGCACCACGTCGTTGACCAGATCGTCGATCAGCACCACATCGGCTTCGCGCAAGGCGCGCACTGCTTTGAGGGTCAACAGTTCCGGATCGCCGGGGCCAGCGCCCACCAGCCAGACTTTTGCATTCATGGGTTTTTCCTCATCAGATCACGGCGACTGGTTGCACATCGGCAGCCAGCAAGCGTTTTATTTCCGGGACACAGGAGCCGCATTGCGTGCCGCAGCCCAGATTGTTTTTCAAGCCTTGCAGATCCAGACCTTGGCGAATGCCGGCGCAGACCGCGTTGAGGCTGACGTTCTTGCAGTTGCACAGGGTTTTATCCGCAGCGAACTGCGCCCCGGCACTGCCCGGAGGAGCACTCATCGGTGCCAACAACCAGCGCCGCAGTTGTTCGTCCGCACGGCCCTCCAGCCACAACCCTTGCAGCCAATGCCGGGCGAGGGTTTCGCCGGCCAGTCGAATCGCGATGATCCGCCCGTTTTCAATGCGCACGCGCTTGCCAATTGACCGGCGCGGGTCGTCGTAGGCCAATACCGGACCGTCGATCAGCGACAGACACTGGTCGATTTCACCGAGCAATTGCGGATTCGGCGCCTCGCTGCTGGCAGCGCGTATCAGCAATGCCGGTCGCTCACGCCCGACAAGGCTGAGACTCACGTAGGAAAATGCCTCACACAACGGTCGTAGGGTCTCGAAATGCTGTTGAACATTGCCTTCGATGAGTGCGAACAACTGCCACGGTAGATTCACCGCTTCCAGGCGCACGCCGCTATGTTTGAGTTCCGGTTGTTTCGACAATGGATCGAAGGCCGGCAGGGTCAGGCTGTTCACGCCGCCCTTGAGAAAACGGTCGCCCCAGTGCATCGGCAGAAACGCCTGTCCCGGACGCACGCTGTCGTCGCTGCCAACCGCGACGATCACTGCGCCGCGACGACTTTTAAGGTTGACCAGATCTCCCGGCTGCAAGCGATGCCTGCGCAGTTCGTCCGGGTGCAAGCTCAACACCGCTTCGCTGACATGCCCGAACAACTGCGCCGCCGTACCGGTGCGGCTCATACCGTGCCATTGATCACGCAGACGTCCAGTGATCAATGTCAGTGGAAAACGCGCATCGCGCTGTTCTTTGGCGGCGCGATAAGGGTCGGCTATGAATTGCGCGCGTCCGTTGGCGGTTGGGAAAATCCCGTCCTCGTACAGTCTTGGCGTTCCTTGCCGCGCGCCGACAGGGAAGGGCCATTGCTGCGGTCCGATCTCGTCGATCAGCGCATGACTGATCCCGGACATATCCAGATCCCGCCCGTGCGTCAGCCCTTTGAATTCATCGAACAACTGCGCAGGTTGGTTAAAGGTAAACAGGCTCGATTCAGCGGGGCGCAGACGTTTCTCCAGACGTTGTGCGAAATCCACCGTGATCGCCCAATCCGGACGCGCTTCACCGGGTGGGAGAATCGCTTTGCGTACGTGGGAAATGCGCCGCTCGGAATTGGTCACCGAGCCTTCCTTCTCGCCCCAACTGGCTGCGGGTAGCAGCAGATCAGCGAATGCCGCGGTTTCAGTGGTGCGAAAGGCTTCCTGCAGAACTACAAACGGGCAGGCCTCAAGCGCTGCTCGTACCGAATGTTGATCCGGCATCGATTGCGCAGGGTTGGTGCAGGCAATCCACAACGCCTTGATCTTGCCGCTGCGCACCTGCTCGAACAGTTCGATGGCGCTGAGGCCGGTACTCTCCGGTAGCCGATCCACACCCCAGTAAGCCGCGACTTCGGCGCGGTGTTCAGGGTTGGCCGCCTCGCGATGCCCTGGCAGCAAATTGGACAAGCTACCCGTTTCGCGTCCGCCCATGGCATTTGGCTGACCCGTCAAAGAGAAAGGTCCTGCACCCGGCCGGCCGATTTGCCCGGTGGCCAGGTGCAGATTGATCAACGCACTGTTCTTCGCGCTGCCGGCCGTGGACTGGTTCAAACCCATGCACCACAGCGACAGGAAACTTGGTGAAGTCCCCACCCATTCGGCGCACTGCTGCAATTGCTCGACGCTGATCCCGCACAGTTGCGAAACCATTTGCGGGGTGTAATCGCGCACCAGATTTTTCAGTTCAGCCAAGCCTTCGGTGTGCGCTTTGATGAAGTCGCGATCAACCCAGTCTTCCCACAACAGCAGATGCAAAATCCCATGAAACAAAGCGACATCTGTGCCCGGCAGAATCGCCAAGTGCAGATCGGCGAGGTCGCAGGTGTCGGTGCGCCGTGGATCGATAACGATGACTTTCATCTGCGGACGTCGGGTTTTTGCCTCTTCCAGCCGACGAAAAAGTACCGGATGGGCGTAGGCCATGTTACTGCCGACGATCATCACGCAATCGCTGAGCTCCAGGTCCTCATAGCTGCAAGGCGGCGCATCGGCGCCAAGGCTGCGCTTGTAGCCGACCACCGCCGAGGACATGCACAGGCGTGAATTGCTGTCGATGTTGTTGGTGCCGACCAGCGCTCGCGCGAGTTTGTTGAAGGCGTAGTAATCCTCGGTCAGCAGTTGCCCGGAGATATAGAACGCCACGCTGTCCGGGCCGTGCTCGGCGATGGTTTCAGCGAACACGTTGGCAGCATGTTCAAGCGCGGTGTCCCAATCGGTGCGACTGCGCGCCAGGCCTTTGCCCAGACGCAATTCCGGGTACAGCGCGCGGGCCGCGAGGTCGCCGGTCAGGTGCAGGGTCGAGCCTTTGCTGCACAGTTTGCCGAAGTTGGCCGGATGCGCCGGATCGCCGCTGACGCCGAGGATGTGCTCGCCATCATGTTCGATCAGCACGCCGCAGCCGACTCCGCAATAACAGCAGGTCGAGGCGGTCGTCTGGCGGCTCATCAGATGGCGTCCCGCAGAGCCAGCTGCACGCGCCCGTTTTCGACCCGCGCCGGGTGATGGTGCGCGCAACCGATGTCTGGCGCCTGCGCTTCGCCAGATTCGAGGTCGATCTGCCAGTTGTGCAGCGGGCAGGCGACGCGTTTGCCGTAGATCAAACCTTGCGACAACGGCCCGCCCTTGTGCGGGCAGCGGTCGTCGAGGGCGAAAACCTCATCGTCACTTGTACGAAAAATCGCAATGTCACCTTTCGGTCCGGCAATGATTCGCGAACCGAGGGCATTGATCTCGTCGAGGGCGCAGATATCGAGCCAGTTCATGCCGGCACCTCCAGGTTTTTCACGGGGATCACATCGAATTCTTTCTTCAGTTGCGGCTGCGCCAGACGTTCTTTCCACGGGTCTTGCTCAAATGACAGGGAGAACTGCAGGCGTTCGTTCAGGGCTTTGCGGCGCTCCGGGTCTTCCAGCACGGCTTTCTTGATGTGTTCCATGCCGACCCGTTGCAGGTAGTGCACGGTGCGTTCGAGGTAGAAGGCTTCTTCGCGATACAGCTGCAGGAAGGCGCCGTTGTATTCGCGCACCTCTTCGGCGGTTTTCAGCTTGACGAAGAACTCGGCGACTTCGGTTTTGATCCCGCCGTTGCCGCCGATGTACATCTCCCAGCCGGAGTCGACGCCGATGATTCCTACGTCTTTGATCCCTGCTTCCGAGCAGTTGCGTGGGCATCCGGAAACAGCGAGTTTCACTTTGTGCGGTGACCACATGTTGAACAGGTCGTGCTCAAGCTCGATGCCCAGTTGTGTCGAGTTTTGCGTGCCGAAGCGGCAGAATTCGCTGCCGACGCAGGTCTTCACGGTGCGGATGGATTTGCCGTAGGCATGCCCGGACGGCATGTCGAGGTCTTTCCAGACGCCGGGCAAGTCCTGCTTCTTGATGCCGAGCAAATCGATGCGCTGACCGCCGGTAACCTTGACCATCGGCACGTTGTACTTGTCGGCCACGTCGGCAATCCGTCGCAGTTCCGAAGGATTGGTCACGCCGCCCCACATCCGTGGCACCACCGAGTAAGTGCCGTCCTTCTGAATGTTGGCGTGCGCGCGTTCGTTGATCAGGCGCGATTGCGGGTCGTCCTTGGCTTCGCCGGGCCAAGTGGAAATCAGGTAATAGTTGAGGGCCGGGCGGCACGTTGCGCAGCCGTTCGGCGTGCGCCAGTTGAGGTAGCTCATGGTGCCGGCGATGGTCAGCAGATGCTGCTCGCGAATGGCTTGGCGGATCTGGCCGTGATTGAGGTCGCTGCAACCGCAGATGGCTTTTTCGCTTTTCGGTTTGACGTCCGCCGCGCCGCCCACGGTGTTGATCAGGATCTGCTCGACCAGCCCGGCGCAGGAGCCGCAGGAGCTGGCCGCTTTGGTGTGTTTCTTCACCTCATCGACGCTGAACAGGCCGTGTTCCTGAATCGCTTTGACGATAGTGCCTTTGCACACGCCGTTGCAACCGCAGACTTCGGCGGTGTCGGCCATGACCATGGCTTTGTCCTGGCCCTGATGTCCTACATCGCCGAGGGCGTTTTCGCCGAACATGAGGTGATCGCGGATCTCGCCGATGGCGTGATTCTCACGAATCTGGCGGAAATACCAACCGCCATCTGCCGTATCGCCGTACAGACAGGCGCCGACCAGCACGTCATCCTTGATAACCAGTTTTTTGTACACGCCGCCAATCGGGTCGGATAGGGTGATGGTCTCGGTGCCTTCGCCGCCCATGAAGTCGCCAGCGGAAAACAGATCGATGCCGGTGACTTTCAATTTGGTGGAGGTTACTGAGCCCTGATAACGGGCGAAACCCAATTGGGCGAGGTGGTTGGCGCACACCTTGGCCTGTTCGAACAGCGGCGCGACGAGACCGTAGGCAATCCCGCGATGGCTGGCGCACTCGCCGATCGCGTAGATGCGCGGATCGTAGGTTTGCAGCGTGTCATTGACCAGAATCCCGCGATTGCACGGGATGCCGGCCTTCTCAGCGAGTTCGGTGTTAGGACGAATGCCGGCGGCCATCACCACCAGATCAGCGGGGATGATGTCGCCGTTCTTGAATTGCACCGAGCCGACCCGGCCATTGCCGGCGTCGTGCAAGGCCTGGGTCTGTTCGCACAGACGGAAGTGCAGGCCGCGGGATTCGAGGGCGCTTTGCAGCAGTTGGCCGCTGGTCTTGTCCAGTTGCCGTTCCAGCAACCATTCGCCGATATGCACCACGGTGACGTGCATGCCGCGCAGCATCAGGCCGTTGGCCGCTTCAAGACCGAGCAGGCCGCCGCCGATGACCACCGCGTGTTTGTGGGTTTTCGCGGTGTCGATCATCGCTTGAGTGTCGGCGATGTCGCGGTAGCCGATCACGCCGTGCAGAGTGTTGCCGGGGATCGGCAGGATGAACGGTGTCGAGCCCGTGGCGATCAGCAGGCGATCGTATTCGGCCTCGGTGCCATCCTCGGCGATCACCCGGCGTTTGACCCGATCGATCTCCACCACTTTGCGGTTGAGCAACAACTTGATGTTGTTTTGCAGGTACCAGTCGAGATCGTTGAGCACGATTTCTTCGAAGGTCTGCTCACCGGCCAGCACCGGCGAAAGCAGGATGCGGTTGTAATTGGTGTGCGGCTCGGCGCCGAAGACCGTGATGTCGTACAGCTCGTTGCTCAGCTTGAGCAGTTCTTCGAGGGTGCGGACCCCGGCCATGCCATTGCCGATCATCACCAGTTTGAGTTTTTTCATCAGGTTCTCCGGGGAGCTGCGGCTGGCCTCTTGTGGGCAGTCAGGCCTTGCTCGAGAAATTTTGCGCAAACAAAAAAGGCGTCCCGCTAGTTGCCTAGCGAGGACGCCTTTGTCCTGGTCCCGTTCTCTCGGGAAGCGCAGCCTTCGTCGTTGAAGGCTGGGCTTTATGTGTGTGTTGAGAGGGGTAATGCAGTGGTTGTGCCAAGTGGGGACGGTGGCGGGTTTATTGGGGGCGAGGGATTTTGAGGATGGATTTTTTGCACTGATTCGAAGCGGGTTGCTCGTTCGTGGGGCATTCAGGCAGATAAATTTGTGGTGATTGGGCTGACGTCATCGCGAGCAGGCTCACTCCTACAGGGGAACGCATTTCAAATTGTAGGAGTGAGCCTGCTCGCGATGGCCGCGACGCGGTGTCAGTGATGAAACAACAAAACCAGCAGCACCAGATTCCCAAGCAAAGCCACCAATGCCATCGTCCGCCAGACCTTCAGCGGCTCGCGCTCCAGCAAGGGCCGAGGCCGCACACTCAAACTGCGCCGCTCACCCTGTTCCAGCACCAGCAACCATTCCTCAGCCGTTTCAAACCGTTGTTGCGGATCAGCCGCCACCCCGCGCTCGAGACTCTGCGCCAGCCAGTCCGGCAGATCGGGCCGATAGCGACTGGCGCTCACCGCGACACCAAATCGCGGCCGCTGAAACGCTTCGATCTCGCCATAGGGGAAATGCCCGGTCAGCAGGAAATACAGGGTCACACCGACCGCATACAAATCCTGCTGCGCACTCGGCGGATCACCGCGGAACGCTTCCGGGGCGATGTAGCTCGGAGTGCCTGGCAGTGTCGACGGCGCGTCTTCGGACAACCCCGGGCAATACGCCAGGCCAAAATCGAGCAGGCGCAATTCACCGTCGTCACCCCAATGCAGATTCTCCGGTTTGATATCCCGGTGCAGAATCTGCCGCCGATGCAGCAGGCCGACCGCACGCAGCAGGCGTTCGGCGAGCTCCTGCCATTGCGCCAAGGGCAAAAGCTCGAGCTGTGCCAGAGTCCTTCCGGAATATTCCCGCATCACGTAGTACAAATGCTGACGCTGCTGGCAGGCATGGACTTCAGGAAAATGGCGACCGGCTACGCGTTTCAGAAACCATTCCTCGGACAACAGCGCTTGCCCGGCGTAGGAATCATCGGCGGAACGCGTGGGTAGGGTTTTCAGAAGCCACGTCTGACCTTGTCCATCAAGCACCCGATACAGCAGCGATTGCTGGCTCTGAGCGACAACGTCCAGCACTTGCCAGCCTTCGAACGACTGACCGGGTTTCAACGGTGGCGGCAGGGGCCATTGCTGCAAATGAATCAGCGCATCGCCGATACTGGCCTCACCCAAAGCATCTACCCGCACCAGCAAAGCACTGGCATTGTCCTGGCTCCCCGCCAGATGCGCGGCGTTGACCAGCGTCTGCGCGGCGCTGTGCAGATCCGGCTGATCACGCAGAATCGCCGCAATCGCGGTATCGCCCAACGTCGACCAGACCCCGTCGCTGAGCAGCACAAAGCTTTCGCCGTCACGCAGTTCGCCGTCGAGGAAATCCAGCACCAGATGCTGATCCAGCCCCAGCGCACGTTTGAGCACATGCTGCATGCCCGGCTGCTCCCAGACGTGATCTTCCGAGATCCGCTGCAAGCGCTCGGCGTGCCAGCGATAAACCCGGCAATCGCCGACGTGGGCGAGGGTAAAGCGCCGACCACGCATGACCAGAGCACTGACCGTGGTGAGCAGCGGTTGCCCACCGCCATTGGCCTGCAGCCAGCGATTTTGCGCGAGCAGCAGGCGATCCAGCGCCTGCGCCACGCTCCAGGTTTCCGGTGTGGCGTAGTAGTCGAGCGCCAGCGCCTGCAACGTCGAGCGCGCAGCCAGTCCGCCATCGGCGCACTGGCTGACGCCGTCGGCGATGGCGAACAGATAACCCTTGCTTGCCGCCAACGCCGGAGCGGGCGTGACCAGGCGCAAAGCGTCCTGATTCTCCGCGCGCGGGCCGGTGGCGCTGGCTTCGGCAAAACTCAGTTGCAGGGCCATTGATGCTTCAGACCCGCGCCGCCGTCACCGCTGCCGAGCCCCAGGTGGTTCTCCAGCGACGCTTGACGCCGTGCAGGCCAAACCACGCCAATACGCCCAGGCTGGCGAACAACCACAGGGCCAGTTGATAGCTGCCGGTGCTCTGTTTGATCGCGCCCATGCCAGCGGCCAAGGCAAAACCGCCGATGCCGCCGGCCATGCCGATCAGTCCGGTCATGACGCCGATCTCGAGACGAAAACGCTGTGGCACCAGTTGGAAAACCGCACCGTTGCCTGCCCCTAAACCGAGCATGGTGCAGACGAAAAGGGCGAGTGCCGCGTAGGAACTTGGCAGGTTGAAGCCGACGGCAGCGATGCAGATGGCGGCAACGGTGTACATCGCCAGCAGCGTGCGGATGCCTCCGAAGCGGTCAGCCAGTGCGCCACCCAGTGGCCGCATCAGACTGCCGCCGAACACGCAGGCGGCGGTGTAGTAACCGGCAGTCACCGGGCTCAGGCCGTATTGATCGTTGAAGTATCCGGGCAGGGCGCTGGCCAGGCCGATGAAGCCGCCGAAAGTGACGCTGTAGAAAAACATGAACCACCAGCTGTCACGGTCGCCCAAGGCTTTGAAGTAGTCAGTCATGGCTTTGGCTTTTGGCCGTTCTGGCGCGTTCTTCGCCAGCCAGGCGAACAGCACCAGCGTCAGGATCAGCGGGATCAGGGCGAAACCGAAGACATTGCTCCAGCCGAACGCGGCGGCGAGTACCGGCGCCAGCAGCGCGGCGAACACGGTGCCGGAGTTGCCCGCGCCGGCGATGCCCATGGCTTTGCCCTGATGCTGCGGCGGATACCATTGCGAAGCCAATGGCAGGGCGACGGCGAACGATGCACCGGCCATGCCGAGGAACAAACCCAATATCAGCGCTTGCTCGTAGCTGTGGATGCCGATTTTCCAGGCACCGAACAGCGCGCAAATCACAATGACCTGACCGATCAGCCCAGCGGTTTTCGGTGAGAGCCGATCGGCGAGCATGCCCATGATGAAGCGCAGTACCGCACCGGCGAGGATCGGCGTGGCGACCACGAGGCCACGTTGTTGCGTGGTCAAGTGCAGGTCGGCGGCGATCTGCACCGCCAGCGGGCCGAGCAGGTACCAGACCATGAAACTCAGGTCGAAATAGAGGAAGGCCGCGAACAGGGTCGGGGTGTGGCCGGATTTCCAGAAGCTTGAATTCATCGCGCACCTCAGCTGAAAAGAGTCTCGAAAGGAGTCATGCAACAGCAGGTGGAGCGCCGCCACGGCCGCACCACCGGCCCCGAGCTGTGGGGCCAAAACGCAAAAACGCCGCTACCTGATGCGCCGGTTGGGCGAACGGGTGAGCGACGTCTTTGTCGTGGGTGGGGCAACCGCCGTTGGTTACCTGTGCGTTTTACATAGCTAGATTTGTGCCAACAGCCTGAAAATCAAAAGCCCCTCACCCTAGCCCTCTCCCAGAGGGAGAGGGGACTGATTGGGGGATGCTCGAGAAGTACGCCGACCTGTGATTTTCTGCTGTGAATCCATAATCGACTCGGTCTTTCAGGTCGATGTTTGACGCCAGACACCTAGGTCGGTCCCCTCTCCCTCCGGGAGAGGGCTAGGGTGAGGGGCTTTTCAAGCGGTCATTACTTTCAGCCAAGCAACTCACTCATGGCAATAATCTGCTCCGCCACCTGAATCAGCTTCTGCTGCCGGCTCATGGCCTGGCGCCGCATCAAGGTGTAAGCCTCTTCCTCATTGCAGTCCTTCATCTTCATCAGCAACCCTTTGGCCAGCTCAATGCGCTTGCGCTCAGCCAATTGCTGGTCACGCGCGTGCAACTGCGCACGCAACGCCTGATCACTCTCGAAACGCGCCATCGCGACATCGAGAATCGGCTGCAAACGCTGGGCGTGAATGCCTTCGACGATGTAGGCACTGACCCCGGATTTGATCGCCTGGCGCATCACCCCCGGATCATGTTCATCGGTAAACATCACGATTGGCCGAGGTTGGTCGCGGCTGACCAGTACCACTTGCTCCATGACATCGCGGCTCGGTGACTCGGTATCGATCAGGATCACGTCCGGGCGCACCGTTTCGACGCGCGCGGGCAGGTCGATGGTCAGCCCGGATTCGTCGATTACTTCGAAACCGGCCTCGGTCAGCGCGGCTTTAAGGCGTCCGACTTTTTTCGCTGTGTCGTTGATCAACAGAATGCGCAACATGTTCGCGGTCTCCTGTCAGCGGCGGGCGAGAAGGGGAGCATCGTCGCTCAACGCGTGCAACTTGAAGCTGCGCGCATAACCAGCGGGATCGCTGCCGTCCCAGATCTTGCCGTCGAGCAACTGGCTGCTGCGCATGTCGCTGCCCCACGCGGCAACGCCGAGCGCCGTGGCGGCCTCGCGATAGAGATCAAGCTGCTGAACCTGGCGGGCGACGGCGAGGTAATCCGGATCTTCACGCAACAAGCCCCAGCGGCGGAACTGGGTCATGAACCACATGCCATCGGACAAGTACGGCAGATTCACTTGGCCATTGCCGTGAAAACGCAGCGCGTGCGGATCCTGCCAACGATTGCCGAGGCCATCGGCATAGTCACCGAGAAAACGTGGTTCGATGCAGGCCAGCGGAGCATCGAGATACTCCGGCGCACTCAGCAATTGCGCGGTGCTGCGGCGGTTCTCCGGGCTTTCTTCGATGAAACGGCTGGCTTCGAGGATCGCCATCACCAACGCTCGCGCAGTGTTGGGGTATTGCTCGACAAATTCGCGGGTGCAGCCAAGGACTTTTTCCGGGTGATCGGGCCAGATGGTCTGGCTGGTCGCCAAGGTAAACCCAAGATCCTGCTGCACCGCGCTGGCCGCCCACGGCTCGCCGACACAGAAGCCATCGATGCGCCCGGCCTGCAAGTGCGCGACCATTTGTGGCGGTGGCACCACCACGCTGTCGACATCCTGAAGTGGATGAATGCCCTGACTCGCCAGCCAGTAATACAGCCACATCGCGTGCGTGCCGGTGGGAAAGGTCTGGGCGAAGGTCAGTTTTGCGCGGCTTTGGTGCACGTGGCGGTCCAGCGCTTCAGGGCTGGTCACGCCGAGGTGTTGCAGGTTGTGGGACACATTGATGCTTTGACCGTTTTGATTGAGGCCCATCAGCACCGCCATGTCGGTCGGAGCGACGCCGCCAATGCCCAGATGCACGGCGTAAATCAATCCGTACAGACTGTGCGCCGCGTCGAGTTCACCGCTGACCAGGTTGTCGCGCAGATTGGCCCAGGATGCCTGGCGCTTCAGGTTCAGCGTTAGTCCGTAAGGCTGGGCAAAGCCTTGAGTGGCAGCAACGACAACCGACGCGCAGTCGCTCAACGCCATGAAGCCGAGGTTGATCGCAGTTTTTTCCGGGGCATCGCTGCCATTGACCCAGGCCAGTGGCCCTACCGAAGGTTCATTCATCCAACGCTACCTCGAAAAAAAGCGTCGCCACGGACTTTGCGCAGGCAAAATCCGGGACGACGCCATTGTCCTTGCCCGCCTGCCTTCATTGGCCTGCGCGCTGATAGCGAAGAGGGTGCAAGGCATATGCCAGTGCCAGTGATTTGCGCGTGCGCCTCGCGCGGTGGGTCGTTGCCCGGCTATAATCGCCGCCTCTTTTCGCCGCCCGAGTCATCGCCGCCCATGTACACCCTGGCCCGTCAGCTGTTGTTCAAACTTTCCCCGGAAACCTCCCACGATCTGTCGCTGGATCTGATCGGCGCGGGTGGGCGTTTGGGCCTCAACGGCTTGCTGTGCAAGGCGCCGGCGAAGAAGCCGGTGACGGTCATGGGGCTGGAGTTCCCGAACCCGGTGGGGCTGGCGGCCGGTCTGGACAAGAACGGCGCGGCCATCGATGGCTTCGCACAACTGGGTTTCGGTTTTGTCGAAATCGGCACCGTGACCCCGCGTCCGCAGCCGGGCAACCCGAAGCCGCGGATCTTCCGCCTGCCGGAAGCCGAAGCGATCATCAACCGCATGGGTTTCAACAACCTCGGTGTGGATAACTTGCTGGCGCGGGTGGCAGCAGCGAAATACAAAGGCGTGCTGGGCATCAACATCGGCAAGAACTTCGACACGCCGGTTGAGCGCGCGGTTGACGACTACCTGATCTGCCTGGACAAGGTTTACGCCCACGCCAGCTACGTGACGGTTAACGTCAGTTCGCCGAACACGCCGGGCCTGCGCAGCTTGCAGTTCGGTGATTCGCTCAAGCAATTGCTCGCCGATCTGGCTACGCGCCGCGCCGAACTGGCCTTGCGTCATGGCAAGCATGTACCGCTGGCAATCAAGATCGCGCCGGACATGACCGATGAAGAAACCGCGCAGGTAGCACAGGCGCTGATCGAAACCGGTATGGACGCGGTGATCGCCACCAACACCACGCTGAGCCGTGTCGGCGTTGAAGGCATGGAGCATGGCGACGAGGCGGGCGGTTTGTCGGGTGCGCCGGTGCGGGAGAAGAGCACCAATACCGTGAAGGTGCTGGCCGGTGAGCTGGCTGGGCGTTTGCCGATCATTGCTGCTGGCGGGATTACTGAAGGCAAGCATGCTGCGGAGAAAATTCTCGCGGGTGCGAGCCTGGTGCAGATCTATTCGGGCTTCATCTATAAAGGCCCGGCGTTGATTCGCGAGTCGGTCGACGCGATCGCCGCCCTGCGCTGATCCATAGACACCACTGTTCCCTTGTAGGAGTGAGCCTGCTCGCGATAGCTTTCTTTCGGTCACTTCATCAGCGACTGACAGACCGCTATCGCGAGCAGGCTCACTCCTACAGGTTATGCGCTCGGCACAAAAAACCATGCAATAAAAAGGGCTCCTCGAAGGAGCCCCTGGGCCGTAGCCCGCCGTCCGGGAAGGACGTGCGTGGTTAATTTGTTACAAATTCAGATTGTCGTGTCGGAATAAATGCCCTGTGTCAGCCGACGGCGTGAAGTTCGTTGAGTCTGTGGATTCCCGCAGTGCCGGTCATACCGTCCCAGTTGTCGCCGCGTCCTTCTCGCCAGCCGTTAATCCAGGCTTGACGTACCGACGGTAGAGTAAATGGGCAAAGCTCACGGGATTTGCCACCAACGCCATATTGATATCCGCGCAAAAATGCTCTTTCCAACGGATCACGCTTAAGTCTTCTCATAGGGTGTTTCCCTCACTTGTTGACTGTTTTGTGTCGCGTTGACCTCAACTGAGGTCTGGCAGAAAAAACCTGCCATGGTGCGGCTCGCTGCCGGCGTGGCGAGCCAAGGTGTTGACGCCGTTGCGACGTCAACCTGTGCTCAGTTCTAACCAATGAGTCACAGCGATGGAATGACCGTTTTGTCATAAGGACGTAACGAAAAGGGTGCTATAGCGATAAGTAACTGCGTATTTATTGAATGTTTATTGGGCAAACCCCGGTATGATCGGCCCCGCGCTGGATGATGGGGTTAATTCTTTAGTGAGAATGACCCACGTTTGCGCTGGGGTACTATTCGACGAAGGGTCGTTTTAAGACTTTTTGTTGCATCAACTTTTTTATCTGTCCTGGCATCTAAGCTCTTTTAACCCGAGCAGCGGGGATGGAACGGCACACCTTCGTGCCACGCGGGCGCTCTTTAAGAAAAGCGCCTGATTGAAAACCGGATCGGCAATGCGTTGCCGATTCACTAGCCAAAGGCTCTGGAAATACCATGTCCGACCGTTTCGAACTCTTCCTCACTTGCCCTAAAGGCCTTGAAGGCCTGCTCATCGAGGAAGCCGTCGGGCTTGGCCTTGAAGAAGCGCGCGAGCACACTTCCGCCGTGCGTGGCATGGCGTCCATGGAAACCGCTTATCGCCTGTGCCTCTGGTCGCGTCTGGCCAACCGGGTGCTGTTGGTGCTCAAGCGTTTCCCGATGAAAGACGCTGAAGACCTCTATCACGGCGTGCTCGACATCGAATGGCAGGATCACATGCTCAGCGACGGCACCCTGGCCGTTGAATTCAGTGGTCATGGCTCGGGCATCGACAACACGCATTTCGGTGCGCTGAAAGTCAAAGACGCCATCGTCGACAAATTGCGCACCCCGCAGGGCGACCGTCCGTCGATCGACAAGCTCAACCCTGACCTGCGCATCCACCTGCGTCTGGATCGTGGCGAAGCGATCCTCTCCCTTGACCTCTCCGGGCACAGCCTGCACCAGCGCGGCTATCGTTTGCAGCAGGGCGCGGCGCCGCTGAAGGAAAACCTCGCAGCGGCGATCCTGATCCGCTCCGGCTGGCCGCGCATTGCCGCTGAAGGCGGCGCGCTGGCTGACCCGATGTGCGGTGTCGGTACGTTCCTCGTCGAAGCAGCAATGATCGCCGCCGATATGGCGCCGAACCTGCGTCGTGAGCAGTGGGGTTTCACGGCTTGGCTCGGTCACGTGCCGGCGCTGTGGAAAAAACTCCATGAAGAAGCCGTCGAACGCGCCGCTGCCGGTCTGGCCAAGCCACCGCTGTGGATTCGCGGTTACGAAGCCGACCCGCGACTGATTCAGCCGGGCCGCAACAACGTCGAGCGCGCTGGCCTCAGCGAATGGATCAAGATCTATCAGGGCGAAGTCGCGACCTTCGAGCCGCGCCCGGACCAGAACCAGAAAGGTCTGGTGATCTGCAACCCGCCGTACGGCGAGCGTCTCGGCGACGAAGCCAGCCTGCTCTATCTCTACCAGAATCTTGGCGAACGCCTGCGTCAGGCCTGCCTGAACTGGGAAGCGGCGGTGTTCACCGGCGCGCCGGATCTGGGCAAGCGCATGGGCATCCGCAGCCACAAACAGTATTCGTTCTGGAACGGCGCGTTGCCGTGCAAGCTGCTGTTGATCAAGGTTCTGCCGGATCAGTTCGTCACCGGCGAGCGTCGGACCCCGGAACAACGTCAGGCCGAGCGCGAGCAAGCGGCTTACGATCTGACTCCGGACGAGCCGCAAGAGCGCAAGTTCAACAAGAACGGCAACCCGATCAAACCGACGCCAGCCCCGGCGCCGGTGATCGAGCAGCCGCGCTTGAGCGAAGGCGGGCAGATGTTTGCCAACCGACTGCAAAAGAACCTCAAGGCGATGGGCAAGTGGGTCAAGCGCGAAGGCATCGATTGCTACCGCGTCTACGATGCCGACATGCCTGAATATGCGATGGCGATCGACCTGTACCACGATTGGGTGCACGTGCAGGAATACGCCGCGCCGAAGTCTATCGACCCGGAAAAAGCCTCGGCGCGCATGTTCGATGCGCTGGCAGCGATTCCGCAGGCGCTCAACGTCGACAAGAGCCGCGTGGTGGTCAAACGCCGCGAGCGCCAGAGCGGCACCAAGCAGTACGAGCGTCAGGCTGCGCAGGGCAAGTTCAATGAAGTCAGCGAGGGCGGCGTGAAGTTGCTGGTCAATCTCACCGACTACCTCGACACCGGCCTGTTCCTCGATCACCGGCCAATGCGCATGCGCATCCAGAAAGAGGCCGCCGGCAAGCGCTTCCTCAATCTGTTCTGCTACACCGCGACCGCCAGTGTGCATGCGGCCAAGGGCGGCGCGCGCAGCACTACCAGTGTCGACCTGTCGAAAACTTACCTCGACTGGGCGCGCCGCAACCTGTCGCTGAACGGTTTCTCCGACAAGAACCGTCTGGAGCAGGGCGATGTGATGGCGTGGCTGGAAAGCAGTCGTGACGAGTACGACCTGATCTTCATCGATCCGCCGACGTTCTCCAACTCCAAGCGCATGGAAGGCATCTTCGACGTGCAACGTGATCAGGTGCAGTTGATTGACCTGGCCATGGCGCGTCTGGCAACCGGTGGCGTGCTGTATTTCTCCAACAACTTCCGCAAGTTCCAGTTGGAAGAAAACCTCGCCGAGCGCTACGCGGTCGAGGAAATCAGCGCGCAGACCATTGATCCGGATTTTGCCCGCAACACCAAGATCCACCGCGCCTGGAAAATCACGGCTCGTTGACGCTTTGCCGGGTTGGATCCACAGAGCCTTGATTTTTAAAGGCTCCGTGGATCTGCCCGCGCTAGCTAAATTAGTGGCTAATAGCTATAACTCACACACGGTCAATGGGGTTTTCCCGTGAATGCTGGCGTAGTGTGAGTTGTCTTTATGTCGTTGCACCCCGTGCGCCCTAAGATTCTGGGTTTTATCAGCGAAGACGTCTCGGCCTGGCTGGTCGCGATGCTGGTATTGCTCGCCGGTGCAATTCTCACGGGGTTACTCGCTTGGGCGACCCTCAATCAGTTTCAGCAACAAACGCGTCAGCGCTTCCAACTGCTGGCCAACGAACGTTACAGTCGTATCGAAGAACGCTTTCAGGATCAGGAACAGCGCCTCGATGGTCTGCGGCGCTTCTTTGCCAACTCTGAATCGGTGTCCCGCGCCGAATTCGACGGTTACACCCAACCTTTACTAATGCGTACCCAGGCCTACTCGTTTGCTCTCAAGGTCAGCGGGCCCGAGCGCGCCGCTTTCGAGCAGCGGGTGCGTGACGAGGGCCTGGGTAACTTCACCCTGCGTGAACTCAATGCCCAAGGCGAGCTGCAACTGGCTGGCGTGCGCGATGAGTACGTGCCGGTGCTCTTCAGCCAGACGCAAAGCCGGCTTGGTTCACCGCTGGGGTACGACTTGCTGGCGCAGCCGTTGCGCCGCGACACCCTGCAACGTGCCGACAAGCTCGGCAGTCTGGCGGTATCGCAACCGATGCACCTGGTCAGTATCGAGCCGTCTTATGCGCGTGGCGTGTTGTTGGTGGCGCCGGTGAGCCGCAATGGCGAGCGCCAATCGTTCGGCTACGTGATGGCGGTGATCAGCATGCGCCAGCTGCTCGCCGACGGTTTGCCGGATGCCTTCCATGACTACCTGTCGGTACGCATTCTCGACATGTCGACCCATGATCAGCACGAGGTGTTGTTCGAATCGACCAACGAGCCGGCGCCGAGCGACTTGTCCGCCACGCGTCTGGTACGCATGGCCGATCACGACTATCAGGTCGATATCTTGCCGAGCGACGCCTTCGTTCAGGCTAACCATTCGTCGGTTGGTAGCGTGATCATTCTGGGTGGCTTGCTCAGTTTGCTGCTCAGCGCCTTGCTCTACGTGTTGGTCAGTCAACGTCAACGGGCCTTGCGTCTGGTTCAATTGCGCACCCAGGAACTGCATGCAAGCGAACAGGAACTGCGGGGCACCCATGGCCAGTTGCGCGGGGTGTTGAACGCGGCGACTCAAGTGGCGATCATCGCCACCGACCTGCGCGGCGTGATCAACACCTTCAATCCCGGCGCCGAACAGATGCTTGGCTACAGCAGTGCCGACGTCGTTGGCCATATGACCCTGGAAAACCTGCACCTGCCGCGCGAGTTGACGGCGCGCGCTGCCGAGTTGAGCGCGCGCTACGGTAAAAGCATTCCGACCTGCCACGCGATGCTGGTCGAGGGCGGCGAAGTCGGCGGTCACGAGGCGCGCGAGTGGACGCTGGTGCGCAGCGATGGCAGCCATCTGCCGGTGAACATGCTGGCCACACCGGTGCTGGATGAGCAAGGTTTGTGGGTTGGCCATCTGGCGATCTGCATCGACATCACCGAGCGCAAACGCGTGCACGAAGTGCTGGCGGCGCGGGATGTGTTGCTGAAGAAGCTCAGTGCGCACGTTCCCGGTGGTATCTATCAGTTCAAAATGGAGTTCGACGGGCGTTTCAGCGTGATCTATGCCAGCGACGGCATTCGCGAAATCTACGAACTGGAACCGGACGTGCTGTTGTTCAACGCTGAAGCGATCTTCACGCGCATCCATCCTCAGGACATCACCCGCGTGCGCTCTTCCATTCGCGCCTCGGCAGAAAGCCTCAGCCCGTGGCGCGAGGAATACCGCGTGCAACTGCCCGAACGTGGCCTGCGCTGGGTGCGCGGCGAGGCGACGCCGGAGGAGCTGCCGGGTGGCGGGGTGCTTTGGCATGGCTATATCTCGGACATTTCCGATCTGAAACGCGTGGAAGAAGAACTGCGTGCGCTGTCAGTCACCGACTCCCTGACCGGGATCCACAACCGTCGCTACTTCCAGGAACGCCTGACCACCGAAATGGCCCGGGTCGAGCGCGGCGGTGGCGAGCTATCGGTGATCATGCTCGACATCGACCATTTCAAACGCATCAACGACCAGTACGGCCACGCCGTTGGCGACCGGGTGTTGCAAGCGGTGTGCGAGCGCATCGGTCATCGCCTGCGCCGCACCGATGTGTTCTGCCGTTTGGGTGGCGAAGAGTTCATGGTGCTGTGCCCGGACATCGACGGCGAGCACGCGCACATGCTCGCGGTCGAGTTGTGGCAAGGCTTGCGCGGCGCGCCGGTGGACGTGGTTGGTGTGGTCACGGCGAGTTTCGGTATCGCCAGTTGGCGACCGGGAGAGGGCGCAGATGCGTTGCTGTTGCGCGCGGATTCGGGTGTGTATATGGCAAAGCAGCGCGGCCGCGATCGCGTCGAGCAGATGAGCTAAGCCCGGCGCTGAACCCTTGTAGGAGTGAGCCTGCTCGCGATTGCGGTATATCAGTCACCATGATGTATCTGGACTGACGCTATCGCGAGCAGGCTCACTCCTGCAGAAGATCAGAAGATCGCAGCCTGCGGCAGCTCCTACAGGATTATGTGGCACCTGCAGGAGCTGCCGAAGGCTGCTCTTTTGCTTTTAAAGGACCGAAGCCGTCTGCGGCAATCGCGGTTGCTTGTAGAGGTCCAGCAGCACCTGATCGAGCACCGACGATGCACCGAACGGCGCCTTGTCGTTAAGGATCGCCACTACTGCCCAGGTATTGCCATTCACATCACGGCTGAAACCGGCAATCGCCCGCACAGTGTTCAGGGTGCCGGTCTTGACGTGCGCCTCACCGCGCATGGCGGTGGTTTTCAGACGCTTGCGCATGGTGCCATCGGTACCGGCAATCGGCAGCGAGCTGATGTATTCGGCGGCGTAAGGGCTGTGCCACGCGGCTTGCAGCATGTTCGCCATTTCACGGGCGCTGACGCGTTCGGCGCGGGACAGGCCGGAGCCGTTCTCCATCACCAGATGCGGCGCAGTGATGCCTTTCTTCGCGAGCCACTGACGCACCACGCGTTGCCCGGCCTTGGCGTCGTCACCGTCGGCGTCGTTGCGGAATCGCTGGCCAAGGCTGAGGAACAGCTGCTGGGCCATGGTGTTGTTACTGTACTTGTTGATGTCGCGGATGATTTCCGCCAGATCCGGCGAGTAGGCACGCGCGAGCAGTTTGGCGTTGCCCGGGGTCGAGGCCAGACGATCCTTGCCCTGAATGCTGCCACCCAGTTCTTTCCAGATCGCGCGCACGGCGCCGGCGGTGTAGGTCGCATGGTCAAGCAGAGACAGGTAAGTCTGCGAGCTGCAGCCTTCGCCCAACTGGCCGGCAACGGTGACGGTAACGCTGCCATCCGCCTGCGGCACCGGGTTGTAGCGCACGCCGCCAGTGCATTGCTTGGAGTTCAGTGCTTTGACGGTGTTTTCAATACGTACAGTGGCGATCGGCGGCTCGACCGAAATCAGCACCCGGCCGTTATCGTTGCGGGCGACAAAGCGCAGGGCCTTTAGGTTGACCAGCAGCGAGTCGGGTTTGACCAGGAACGGTTTGTTCTCGTCGTTGCCGTCATCGTTGAATTCCGGCAACACCGGCTGCACGAAAAAATTGCGATCGAGGATCAGGTCCCCGGTGACCTGGGTCACGCCGTTGGCGCGCAGGTCGCGCATCAGCAGCCAGAGTTTTTCCATGTTCAGCTTCGGATCGCCGCCACCTTTGAGGTAGAGGTTGCCGTTGAGGATGCCGCCGTTCAGGTCACCATCGGTGTAGAACTCGGTTTTCCACTGATGGTTGGGGCCGAGCATTTCCAGCGCCGCGTAGGTGGTGACCAGTTTCATGGTCGAGGCCGGGTTGACCGACACGTCGGCGTTGAACACGGTTGGCGTGCCCGGACCGTCCAGTGGCACCATCACCAGCGACAGGGCGCTAGGCTGCAATTTGCTCGCCTTGAGGGCTTTTTCGACGTTCGGGGTGAGGGAGGTGTTGATGGTGGCAGCAGAAACAGGCAGGGCCAGAGGCAGAAGGAGGCCGGCGAGAAACAGTGGACGCAACGATTTGATCATATGAAATAAAACCCTACAGCCGAGGGGAAAAAGACGAGGACATGGATGAAAAAGCCCTCAGTGGTCACGAAAGTGTCGGCATTATGCCCCAAGGTGTAACCGATTGTGCCGTCCTCGGGGTGGCGATTCGCTGATTTTTTTACAGGCGGTCAGCCGCTGTGTCTACAGAGGCGGGCAATCGATTGCTTAAACTGGTAAAGTGCCCGCCGTATTTACTTAAGAGGATTGTTCCAATGGCGACTAACCGTTCCCAGCGTCTGCGCAAAAAACTGTGCGTTGATGAATTTCAAGAGCTGGGTTTCGAACTGAACCTGGACTTCAAAGAAGACTTGTCCGAAGAAGCCATTGACGCTTTCCTCGAAGCATTCATCAAAGAAGCCATGGAAGCCAACGGCCTGGGTTATGTTGGCGGCGACGACTTCGGTCTGGTATGCCTGCAGAAGCGTGGCTCGGTCAACGAAGAGCAGCGCGCTGCCGTTGAAGCCTGGCTGAAAACCCGCGCCGAGCTGACCAAGTATGAAGTCAGCCCGTTGCTGGACGTTTGGTATCCGGAAAAGCCGATCAACGCGGCTAAGTGATACTGAAAAAAACGGCGACCTGAGGGTCGCCGTTTTTTTTCGTCGATCAAAAGATCGCAGCCTCGTTTCACTCGACAGCTCCTACAGAGGAGCGCGATCTCCTGTAGGAGCTGCCGAAGGCTGCGATCTTTTAAGCTTTACGCCAATTCAGAATCACCAGTGTCAAAACCCCCGCCACAATCCCCCAAAACGCCGACCCGATGGAAAACAGCGTCAACCCCGACGCCGTGACCATAAAGGTAATCAGCGCCGCCTCACGTTCCTTCACCTCGGTCATGGCAATGCTCAAACCATTGATGATCGAACCGAACAACGCCAACGCCGCAATCGACAGCACCAGCTCCTTCGGCAGCGCCGCAAACAACGCCGCCAGTGTCGCGCCAAACACCCCGGCAATCCCGTAGAAAATCCCGCACCAGACGGCCGCCGTGTAGCGCTTGTTGCGATCTTCATGGGCGTGCGGCCCGGTACAAATCGCCGCGCTGATGGCGGCGAGGTTGATGCCGTGGGAGCCGAACGGCGCCAGTAACAGCGAGGCGATGCCGGTGGTGGTGATCAGCGGCGAGGCCGGGACGTTGTAGCCGTCGGCGCGCAGGACGGCGATGCCGGGCATGTTCTGCGAGGTCATCGCCACGACGAACAGCGGAATGCCGATGCTGATGGTCGCGGCCAGTGAGAAGTGCGGCGTGGTCCACACCGGCGTCGCCACTTCCAGATGAAAGCCGCTGAAGTCCAGCAAACCCATGAAGCCCGACAGCGCGGTGCCGATCAGCAACGCGGCGAGCACCGCATAGCGGGGCGACAGGCGCTTGACCACTAAATAAGTGAAGAACATCCCCAGCACCAGCCCGGTGCGGTGCTGTGCGGCGACGAAGATTTCGCTGCCGATCTTGAACAGAATGCCCGCCAACAGTGCCGCCGCCAGTGAAGCCGGAATCTTTTTCACCAGCCGTTCGAAGCTGCCGGTCAGCCCGCAGATCGTCACCAGTACGGCACAGGTGACGTAGGCACCGATGGCTTCGCCGTAACTGACGCCGCCCAGACTGGTGATCAGCAACGCCGCGCCGGGTGTCGACCAGGCGATGGTGATCGGCGTCCGGTAGCGCAGTGACAGGCCGATCGAACATACGGCCATGCCAATTGAAATCGCCCAGATCCACGAAGAAATCTGCCCGCTGGTCAGGCCCGCCGCTTGCCCGGCCTGGAACATCAGCACCAGGGAGCTGGTGTAGCCGGTCATCATCGCGATGAAACCGGCGACGATGGCTGAAGGCGAAGTGTCGGCCAAGGGGCGCAGTTGAGTGTGGGTGGCGTCGTTCATGACAACGGTGTTCCTTATACCAATGAAGATGTCCGCCCTGACGCAAACCCTTGTAGGAGCTGCCGAAGGCTGCGATCTGTTGATCTTGCTTCTTAAAATCAAAGTCAAAAGATCGCAGCCTTCGGCAGCTCCTACAGGGGAGGCGGTGTTCTGGCAGCGGATTCTGTGATCAAGCCTAAACTCATTCGTAACGGATCGTTGCAATACAGCCAAAGTCACAAATTGCCGTACAGTCGTGTTGCCACCTTTCATTGTGTACAATCGCGCTGTTTTTTACGCGATACTTGCCAGCGACCTACTGTGCCGTATTACAGTCACGGTCTATTCGCCGCAGTTCTCCCGACTCGAGTGCCCATGAACGAACAGTTGCAACCCCTCAAGAAACAACCGCGAGCAGGCAAAGCCGGCCGCAGCGGAACCCAGGACGATATTGTCTACGCGCATATCTTCGAGGCCATCCTCGAACAGCGTCTGGCGCCCGGCACAAAATTGAGCGAAGAAGCGCTGGGGGAAATCTTCGGGGTCAGCCGCACCATCATTCGCCGCGCGCTGTCGCGTCTGGCCCATGAAGGCGTGGTGCTGTTGCGGCCGAACCGTGGCGCTGTCGTCGCCAGCCCGAGCGTTGAAGAAGCGCGTCAGGTGTTCATGGCCCGTCGTCTGGTCGAGCGCGCGATCACTGAACTGGCCGTGCTGCACGCCACCGCCGAGCAGATCGCTGAACTGCGCCAGATGGTCAACGATGAACGCGACAGTTTCTCTCGCGGCGATCGTGGCGCCGGCATTCGTCTGTCGGGCGAATTCCACCTGAAACTGGCCGAAGCGGCGAAAAACGCGCCGCTGGTGAGTTTCCAGCGCAGCCTGGTTTCGCAGACCTCGCTGATCATTGCCCAATACGAAAGCGGCAACCGCTCGCACTGTTCGTATGACGAACACACGCAGTTGATCGACGCGATCGAGAAGCGCGACGGCGAGTTGGCGGTGAATCTGATGATGCATCACATGGATCACATCGACAGCAAGCTCAACCTCGACGAGGAAGGCGCGTCGGATGATCTGCATGCGGTGTTCTCGCATTTGTTGCAGACCAAGAAGCCTGGGCGCCCGAGCGCCAAGCTCTAAAGAAGACCGAGCTGCTCCAATCGCTGGCAAGCCAGCTCCCACAGGGTTTTGTGGGGTTCACCCGATTTGCGTTACAGCACAAATCCTGTGGGAGCTGGCTTGCCAGCGATAGCAATCTGACAGGCAATAAAAATCCCCCGGGGTGAACACCTCCGGGGGATTTTTTGTGCCTGGTTGATCGTTCCCATGCTCCGCGTGGGAATGCCTCTTGGGACGCTCCGCGTCCAGTGACGCGGAGCGTCACAGGCTGCATTCCCACGCAGAGCGTGGGAACGATCATGGGGCGGGGAAAGCTTAGCGCTGATGCACCAATGCCCCCGCCGCATACGTTTGCTGCACCGTGCGGTCATCGCCCAGCGTCATCAACACAAACAACGTTTCGGCAATGTTATTGGTCTGCTTCAAGCGGTAGCTCAGTAGCGGCGTAGCGTTGTAGTCCAGCACCAGGAAGTCGGCGTCGGAACCCGGTTGCAGGTTGCCGATCTTGTCTTCCAGACGCAGCGCCCGCGCACCACCCAAGGTCGCCAGATACAGCGACTTGAACGGGCTCAGTCGCGCACCTTGCAATTGCATCACTTTGTACGCTTCGTTCAGCGTCTGCAGCAGCGAGAAACTGGTGCCGCCGCCAACGTCAGTGCCCAGGCCGACGTTCAGCTTGTGCTTCTCGGCCATCGGCAAGTTGAACAAGCCGCTGCCGAGGAAGAAGTTCGAGGTCGGGCAGAACGAGATCGCCGAACCGGTTTCCGCCAGTCGTGCGCATTCGTCGTCGCACAGGTGCACACCGTGGGCGAACACCGAGCGCTCGCCGAGCAGATTGTAGTGGTCGTAAACGTCGAGGTAGCCCTTGCGCTCCGGGAACAGCTCCTTGACCCACTCGATTTCCTTGAGGTTCTCGCTGATGTGGGTCTGCATGTACAGATCCGGATACTCGGTCAGCAATTGCCCGGCGAGGGTCAGTTGTTCCGGGGTACTTGTCGGCGCGAAGCGCGGAGTGACTGCATAGTGCAAACGACCCTTGCCATGCCAGCGCTCGATCAGCGCCTTGCTCTCGACGTAGCTGGATTCAGCGGTATCGGTCAGATAATCCGGTGCGTTGCGATCCATCATCACCTTGCCGGCGATCATGCGCAGGTCGAGCTGCTCGGCTTTTTCAAAGAACGAGTTCACCGACTGCGGGTGCACGCTGCCAAACACCAGCGCGGTGGTGGTGCCGTTGCGTAGCAGCTCCTTGACGAAAATGTCAGCGACTTCATCGGCGTGAGCCTTGTCGCCGAACTGGCTTTCGCACGGGAAGGTGTAGGTGTTCAGCCAGTCGAGCAGTTGCTCGCCGTAAGCACCGACCATGCCGGTTTGCGGAAAGTGAATGTGCGTGTCGATGAAGCCCGGGGTGATCAACGCGTCTTGGTAATGCTCGATTTCGATGTCCGCCGGCAGGGTCGGCAGCAGGTCGCTGGCGTGGCCGAGGGCGCTGATCTTGCCGCCATCGACCACCAGCAGGCCATCCTCGAAATATTCGTAGGAGGCTTCGATCCCGACTTCGGCGGGGTCGGCGATGCTGTGCAGGATGGCGGCGCGGTAGGCTTTGCGAGTCAGAGGCATGAGGGTTCTCTAATCAGTTTGAGGCTTTGAGTTTGGCGGCCTGACTGCGCCGCGAAACCGGCAGCAGTTTGGCAATCGGTTCGGCGCTGGCAGTCTGCTGGCCGAAGTTGGCGTTGTAGGTGGCGATGATTTCGCCGGCGATGGAGATGGCGATTTCCACAGGCAGTTTGCCTTTGACTTCGCCGATGCCCATCGGGCAGCGCATGCGTTGCACGACGCTGCTGTCGAAACCGCGATCGCGCAAACGGTGTTCGAACTTCACGCGTTTGGTCTTCGAACCGATCAGGCCGAAGTAGGCGAAGTCGTTGCGCTTGAGGATCGCAGCAGTGAGTTCAAGATCGAGCTGATGGTTGTGGGTCATGACGATGCAATAACTGCCGGGGGGCAGGTCATCGATTTCATCCACAGGCTCTTCGGCGACGATTTTACGCACGCCGTGAGGGATCTGTTCGGGGAATTCGGCATCGCGCGAATCGATCCAGCGCACCCGGCAGGGCAGGCTGGCGAGCAATGGCACGAGGGCGCGGCCAACGTGGCCGGCACCGAATACAGCGATCTGCGCCTGCACCTGGCCCATCGGTTCGAACAGCAACACGGTGGCGCCGCCGCAGCACTGACCCAGGCTGGCGCCGAGACTGAAGCGCTCCAGATGGGTGTCCTGCTTGCCGCTGGCGAGCATATCGCGGGCGATCTGCATGGCTTTGTATTCCAGATGCCCGCCACCGATGGTGTCGAAGCTCTGATTGGCGCTGATGACCATTTTCGAGCCGGCGTTGCGTGGCGTCGAGCCGAGTTCTTCGATGATCGTCACCAGCACACAGGGTTCGCCCTGGTTCTGCAGGTCGGCGAGGGCGTCGATCCAGTTGTACATTAGTTCACCCCTACAACATCGTTGTCTGTTCGGGCCTCTTCGCGAGCAGGCTCGCTCCCACATTTGGAATGCATCCCCTGTGGGAGCGAGCCTGCTCGCGAACGGCCGCGCCTCGGTCTTTAGAGCGGAGCCAACTCGGTTTCAGCTTCAACGGCTTTCACCGCCTTCAACTGCCGCATCTGCTCGCAACCCCACAACACCCGCTCCGGTGTCGCCGGCGCATCAATTTGTGGCTGATGCTTGTAATCACCGAGGCTCGCCACCGCATCCTTGATCGCACACCACGAGGCAATCCCGAGCATGAACGGCGGCTCACCGACAGCCTTGGAATGGAACACCGTGTCTTCCGGGTTCTTGCGGTTTTCCACCAGTTTCACGCGCAGGTCGAGCGGCATGTCCGCCACGGCCGGGATCTTGTAACTGGCCGGGCCGTTGGTCATCAGCTTGCCTTTGTTGTTCCAGACCAGCTCTTCCATGGTCAGCCAGCCCATGCCCTGGATGAAACCACCTTCGACCTGACCGATGTCGATGGACGGGTTCAGCGAGGCGCCGACATCGTGAAGAATGTCGGTCCGCAGCATTTTGTACTCACCGGTCAGGGTGTCGACGATCACTTCGCAGCACGCCGCGCCGAAGGCGAAGTAGTAGAACGGACGGCCACGCGCCTGGCTGCGGTCGTAGTAGATTTTCGGCGTCTTGTAGAAGCCGGTACTCGACAGCGACACCTGATTGAAATACGCCTGCTGGATCAGCGCTTCAAAGGTCAGGATGTGGTCGCGAACCCGCACGTGGCCGTTGTGGAATTCAACGTCTTCTTCAGTGACTTTGTAGTGCCGCGCAGCGAATTCGATCAGACGTTTCTTGATGATTTCCGCCGCGTTCTGCGCCGCTTTACCGTTCAGGTCAGCGCCGCTGGACGCGGCTGTCGGTGAGGTGTTTGGCACCTTGTCGGTGTTGGTCGCAGTGATCTGCACGCGATCGATTTCCACCTGGAACACTTCGGCCACGACCTGCGCGACTTTGGTGTTCAGGCCCTGGCCCATTTCCGTGCCTCCGTGGTTCAGGTGGATGCTGCCGTCGGTGTAGATGTGGATCAAGGCGCCTGCCTGGTTCAAGAAACTCGCGGTGAAGGAAATACCGAATTTCACCGGGGTCAGCGCCAGGCCTTTTTTCAGGATCGGGCTGTTGGCGTTGTAGCGACGGATCGCTTCGCGACGCTCGTGGTACTGGCTGCTTTCTTCCAGTTCGGCGGTCATTTCCTCGAGCATGTTGTGCTCGACGGTCTGGTAGTAATGGGTGACGTTGCGCTCGGTCTTGCCGTAGTAGTTGGCCTTGCGCACAGCCAGCGGATCGAGGTGCAGGTGACGGGCTATCGCGTCCATCACTTCTTCGATAGCGACCATGCCTTGCGGGCCACCGAAACCACGGTAAGCGGTGTTCGACGCGGTGTTGGTCTTGCAGCGGTGACCGTTGATGGTCGCATCGCCCAGGTAATACGAGTTGTCCGAGTGGAACATCGCGCGGTCAACGATGGAGGCGGACAAGTCCGGCGAGCAGCCGCAGTTGCCGGCCAGGTCCATGTTGATCCCGTGCAGGCGCCCGGTGCTGTCGAAGCCGACGTCGTACTCGACGTAGAACGGGTGACGCTTGCCGGTCATCAGCATGTCTTCGACGCGCGGCAGGCGCATCTTCGTCGGCTGGCCGGTGAGGTGCGCCACCACCGCGCACAGGCACGCCGGGCTGGCGGCCTGAGTTTCCTTGCCGCCGAAACCACCGCCCATGCGGCGCATGTCGACGACGATTTTGTTCATCGACACGTCGAGCACTTCGGCGACCAGTTTCTGCACTTCGGTCGGGTTCTGCGTCGAGCAGTAGACGATCATGCCGCCGTCTTCAGTCGGCATCACCGAGGAGATCTGGGTCTCCAGATAGAAGTGCTCCTGACCGCCGATGTGCAGCGTGCCTTGAATGCGGTGTTCAGCCGTCGCCAGTGCGGAGACCGAATCGCCGCGCTGGTGGGTGTGGCTGTCGAGCACGAAATGGCGTTTGCGCAGGGCTTCGACCACGTCCAGCACGGGTTCGAGGTCTTCGTATTCAATGATCGCGGCCATCGCCGCTTTGCGCGCGGTTTCCAGGTCTTTCGCAGCGACGGCGAGCACCGGTTGACCGACGAATTGCACGTCATCGATGGCCAGCAACGGATCGCCCGGCATTAACGGGCCGATGTCTTTCAGGCCCGGCACGTCTTCGTGGGTGATGGCGATGCGCACGCCTTCGAAGGCGTAGCACGGCGAGGTGTCGATGCTGATGATTTTCGCGTGGGCGCGGTCCGACATGCGTGCATACAGGTGCAACTGATTCGGAAATTCCAGGCGATCATCGATGTACTGCGCTTCGCCGGACACGTGCTTGGCAGCGCTGTCGTGCTTGACGCTGCGGCCGACACCCGAGGTCAGGTCCTTGGCGAACAGTTCAGCCAGTTCGGCCTGGGTTTTTTCTACGCCGTGATGGTTAGACATAAGCGGTCACCCGAGTCTCGATGTGCGGTGTTTGCAGTTCGATGAAGTATTTGCGCAGCAGGTTCTGCGCGCTGAGCAGGCGGTATTCCTTGCTGGCGCGGAAGTCCGAGAGCGGCGTGAAATCTTCGGCCAGCGCGGCGCAGGCACGTTCGACCACGGCGCTGTTGAAAGGCTGACCCACCAGCATGGCTTCACAATGTGCCGCACGTTTCGGGATCGCGGCCATGCCGCCGAAAGCCATGCGCGCGTCGGTGATCACGCCGTTTTCGACACGCAGGTTGAACGCGGCGCAGACGGCGGAGATGTCGTCGTCCAGACGCTTGGAGACTTTGTAGGCGCGGAACAATTGCTCAGCGCTGGCGCGTGGAACGATGATCTTCTCGATGAACTCACTTTCCTGACGGGCCGTGACCTTGTAGTCGATAAAGTAATCTTCCAGGTTCAGCGTGCGGCGGGTTTCGCCTTTGCACAGTACAACCTGCGCGCCGAGGGCAATCAGCAGCGGTGGCGAGTCACCGATCGGCGAGGCGTTGCCGATGTTGCCGCCGAGGGTTCCCTGATTGCGGATTTGCAGGGAGGCGAAGCGGTGCAGCAATTCGCCGAAGTCCGGGTACTCGGCGTTCAACGCTTCGTAGCAGTCGGAGAGGGCGGTTGCAGCGCCGATTTCGATGCGGTCATCGAAGGTCTCGATGCGCTTCATTTCCGCGACGTTGCCAACGTAGATCATCACCGGCAAGGTGCGGTGGAACTGGGTGACTTCCAGTGCCAGGTCAGTACCGCCAGCGAGAAGCCGTGCTTGTGGATAAGCGTCATAGAGATCGGCCAGATCAGCGACGGTCAGCGGTACCAGGCAGCGCTTGTCGCCGCTGTTCAGTTCGCCGATATCGGTCGGGGCAATGGCTTTCAGGCGCGCGATGGTGTCCGCTTCGCGGGCATCGAACTGATCCGGTTGCTTGCCGCAGCAGGATTGCTCGGCAGCGGCCAGAATAGGGCGGTAGCCGGTGCAGCGGCAGAGGTTGCCGGCCAGCGCTTCGTGGGCCTTGGCCTGATCCGGTGCATCACTGTTCTTTTGCAGGGCGAACAGCGACATGACGAAACCGGGGGTGCAGAAACCGCACTGCGAGCCGTGGCACTCGACCATGGCTTTCTGCACGCTGTGCAGTTCGCCTTGGTGTTTGAGGTCTTCGACGCTGATCAGTTGTTTGCCGTGCAGCGACGAGACAAAGGTCAGGCACGAGTTGAGGCTGCGATAGCGAATGTGTTCGCGGCCATCGTCATCCGTTTGCAACTCGCCGACCACCACGGTGCAGGCGCCGCAGTCACCGCTGGCGCAACCTTCTTTGGTGCCCGATTTACCGACGTGTTCACGCAGGTAATTGAGCACAGTCAGATTCGGGTCCAGGGCGTGCTCGCTACGGAGTTCCTGGTTAAGTAAAAACTGGATCACGGAAGGCCTCGCAGACTCATTATTGTTGTTAACCGACTTGAGCCGAATTTAGCAGGTCTGACTTTTCGGTCAATGGTTTTCTGACTTAAAGGTCAGGAAAATACATTTCGTCGATCAACAACGTGTCTATTCAGTATTGACCCTCATTGGTCACCCCGCTTTTTTGCGGGAATCGTGCCAAAAACCGCTGAGTGGGCACTCCGCCATGAGCCCGCATTTGCGCTACACTGCGCCGCTTGTGCAGATCGATAGAGTTTGAAGGACAACCATGACGTTCAAGGCGCCGGACAGCCTCGCCGAGCAAATCGCTCACCACCTCGCCGAACGCATCATTCGTGGCGAAATGAAGCCGGGAGAGCGCATCCAGGAACAGAAGGTCACGCTGGCACTGAATGTCAGCCGCGGCTCGGTCCGCGAAGCCTTGCTGATCCTCGAACGCCGTCACCTGATCGCGATCCTGCCGCGCCGTGGCGCGCACGTCACCGAACTGACGCCGCACAAGGTGCAGAGCCTGTGCACGCTGATGAGCGAGTTGTACATCCTGCTCGGCAACTCGGTGGCCAACGGCTGGCAAGTGCAGTCGGACATGGCGCCGTTCGTGCAGATCCAGCAGCGCCTGACCGCCAGCTACGAGCGTCAGGACATCCGCAGCTTTGTCGACGACAGCTTCAGCGTGATGCGCGCCGCCTATCCGTTCGCCAACAACCCTTACCTGCAAGAAACGGTCGAGAACCTGCAGCCGGCGATGAGCCGCGCGTACTTCCTTGCCCTCGAACAGCGCAAGGCCTCAATGAGCGAGTTCCTCGAACTGTTCGAACGCCTGCTCGCCGCTGTGCTCGCCCGTGATTTACCGCAGATCCGCATCGTGCTGACGGCGTACGCCCAGCGCAGTTGCGATCTGGTGGTCTCCGCGCTGACGGTCGCCTAAGCGTGCGGCTCAAGTGCATCAAACTGGCGGGATTCAAATCCTTTGTCGACCCGACCACGGTGAACTTCCCCAGTAACATGGCGGCGGTCGTCGGGCCGAACGGTTGCGGCAAGTCGAACATCATTGACGCCGTCCGCTGGGTGATGGGCGAAAGCTCAGCGAAAAACCTGCGTGGCGAGTCGATGACCGACGTCATCTTCAATGGATCGACCAGCCGCAAACCGGTGAGTCAGGCCAGCATCGAGCTGGTCTTCGACAACTCCGACGGCACGCTGCTCGGCGAGTACGCGGCCTACGCCGAGATTTCCATCCGCCGTAAAGTCACCCGCGACAGCCAGACCACCTATTACCTCAACGGCACCAAATGCCGGCGTCGCGACATCACCGATATCTTCCTCGGCACCGGTCTCGGTCCGCGCAGCTATTCGATCATCGAGCAGGGGATGATCTCCAAGCTGATCGAATCCAAGCCCGAAGACCTGCGCAACTTCATCGAAGAAGCCGCCGGCATCTCGAAATATAAAGAGCGCCGCCGCGAGACCGAAAACCGCATCCGCCGCACCCACGAAAACCTCGC
Source organism: Pseudomonas sp. NPDC087690 (assembly GCF_044743175.1). Taxonomy (NCBI): domain Bacteria; kingdom Pseudomonadati; phylum Pseudomonadota; class Gammaproteobacteria; order Pseudomonadales; family Pseudomonadaceae; genus Pseudomonas; species Pseudomonas sp. NPDC087690. The sequence continues at coordinate 3,173 of NZ_JBIUVX010000047.1, read as the reverse complement.
GCGTCTGACTGATTTGCGCGAAGAGCTGGAGCGGCAACTCGAACGCCTGCACCGCCAGGCCGAAGCAGCGAAGAAGTATCAGGAATTCAAAGCCGAGGAGCGTCAGCTCAAGGCACAACTGTCGGCGTTGCGCTGGCAGGATCTGAATGATCAGGTCGGCCAGCGCGAGTCGATCATCGGCACTCAGGAAATCAGTTTCGAAGCCTTGGTTGCCGAGCAGCGTAATGCCGATGCGGCGATTGAGCGCCTGCGCGACGGTCACCATGACCTGTCCGAGCGCTTCAATCTGGTGCAGGGGCGCTTCTATTCGGTCGGTGGTGATATCGCCCGGGTCGAGCAGAGCATCCAGCATGGCCAGCAACGTCTGCGTCAGTTGCAGGACGATCTGAAAGAAGCCGAGCGCGCGCGTCTGGAAACTGAATCCCATCTGGGCCACGACCGCACCTTGCTGCTGACCCTCGGCGAAGAGCTGGACATGCTCACCCCCGAGCAGGAAGTCACCAGCGCCGCCGCCGAAGAAGCCGCCGCTGCGCTGGAAGATTCCGAATCCGTCATGCATGGCTGGCAGGAGCAGTGGGACGCCTTCAACCTGACCGCTGCCGAACCGCGTCGTCAGGCCGAAGTCCAGCAGTCGCGCATCCAGCAGCTGGAAACCAGCATGGAGCGTCTGGCTGACCGGCAAAAGCGTCTCGGCGAAGAGCGCGCGTTGCTCTCGGCTGATCCGGAAGACGCGGCGATCATGCAGCTCAACGAGCAGCTCGCCGAGTCCGAAGCGACCCTCGAAGATTTGCAGACCAGTGAAGAAGCGCAGGTCGAAAAGCTTGAACAACTGCGGCAAGAATTGCAGCAAGCACTGACTTCGCAGCAACAGGCGCAGGGCGATTTGCAGCGCCTCAATGGTCGCCTCGCATCCCTCGAAGCTTTGCAGCAAGCCGCGCTCGACCCGGGCACCGGCACCGCCGAATGGCTGAAGGAGCACAATCTCGCCGAGCGTCCACGTCTGGCCGAAGGCCTGAAGGTCGAGGCCGGTTGGGAACTGGCGGTGGAAACCGTGCTCGGCGCTGACCTGCAAGCGGTGCTGGTCGACGATTTCAGCGGTTTCGATTTGTCCGGTTTCACCCAAGGTGATTTGCGCCTGCTCAGCCCGGCCAGCGATGGCGTGCGCGTCGCGGGTAGCTTGCTCGAAAAGGTTGATGCGCAGATCGATCTGTCGCCGTGGCTCGGTCAGGTCAAACCGGTCGACAGCCTTGAGCAGGCGTTGGCCTTGCGCGGGCAATTGAGCGTCGGCGAGAGCCTGATCAGCCGCGACGGTTACTGGGTCGGTCGGCACTTTTTACGTGTGCGCCGGGCCAGTGAAGCGGAAAGCGGCATGCTCGCCCGGGGCCAGGAAATCGAAGCGCTGCACCTCGAGCGCGAAGAGAAAGAAGCCACGGTCGAGGCCATGGAAACCCGTCTGCAAACCCTGCGCGCGCAACAGCGTCAGCAGGAAAACGGCCGCGAGCATTTGCGTCGTTTGCTGCAAGACGAAGCGCGTCAGCAGGGCGAGTTGAAAGCGCAACTGTCCGCCGGTAAAGCCAAGGCCGAGCAGCTGACATTGCGCCGTACCCGTCTCGATGAAGAGCTGGTCGAGCTCGGCGAACAACGCGAGCTTGAGCACGAACAGGTCGGCGAAGCGCGCATGCAATTGCAGGAAGCGCTGGATGCCATGGCGCTCGACACCGAGCAGCGCGAGTTGCTGCTGGCCCAGCGTGACAGCCTGCGTGAGCGCCTCGATCGCGTACGTCAGGAAGCGCGCCAGCACAAGGATCACGCGCATCAATTGGCCGTGCGTCTTGGCTCGTTGCGCGCGCAACATGACTCCACGCGTCAGGCCCTCGAACGTCTGGAAATGCAGGCCGAACGCCTGACCGAAAAGCGCGAACAGTTGAGTCTGAACCTGGAGGAGGGCGAGGCACCGCTGGAAGAGCTGCGCCTGAAACTCGAAGAGCTGCTCGACAAACGCATGACCGTCGACGAAGAACTCAAGACTGCGCAGATCGCTCTCGAAGATGCCGACCGCGAATTGCGCGATGCGGAAAAACGCCGGACCCAGGCCGAGCAGCAATCACAATTGATTCGCGGCCAGCTCGAACAGCAGCGCATGGAATGGCAAGCCCTGACCGTGCGCCGCAAGGCCTTGCAGGATCAATTGCTCGAAGACGGCTACGATCTCAACGGCGTGCTCGCGACATTAACCGCGCAGGCCAGTGAACGCGAAGCCGAAGAAGAACTCGAACGCATCAATGCGCGGATTCAGCGCTTGGGCGCGATCAACCTCGCGGCCATCGACGAATACACGCAACAATCCGAGCGTAAACGTTATCTGGATGCTCAGGACGCCGATCTGGTCGAAGCGCTGGAGACGCTCGAGAACGTCATCCGCAAGATCGACAAGGAAACCCGTAATCGCTTCAAAGATACCTTTGATCAGATCAACGGTGGTTTACAGGCACTTTTTCCAAAAGTTTTCGGTGGTGGACGGGCGTATTTGGAACTGACGGGCGAAGATCTACTCGATACAGGGGTAACGATCATGGCGCAGCCGCCAGGGAAGAAGAACAGCACCATCCATTTGCTCTCCGGCGGGGAAAAAGCCCTGACCGCGCTGGCACTGGTTTTTGCCATCTTCAAGTTGAACCCGGCGCCGTTCTGCATGCTCGATGAGGTTGACGCGCCACTGGATGACGCTAACGTTGGACGCTACGCACGCTTGGTCAAAGAGATGTCGCAGACCGTGCAGTTCATCTATATCACCCACAACAAGATCGCCATGGAAATGGCCGAGCAGTTGATGGGCGTGACGATGCATGAACCGGGTTGTTCGCGACTGGTAGCCGTGGATGTCGAGGAGGCGATGGCGATGGTGGACGCCTGAGCCAGCGTGGTGTCGGAAAGGTAATTGAGGGCTGTAGGACTTTTTTACCGGGTTCGACTTGCTGGCCAATCGACATATTCGTGCAAGCCAATGAGACAGACGGTGTAAAGTTGTCTTTGGTCGTGCTAGTTTAATGTCAATTTTTCGTATACGTGGGCAAAACGCCTGACATAAAATAGAGTTTTCGCCACGTAATAAAGCTATTAGCACAAAGTAAACCACAAATATTACAGAATTTATTATATATGAACCAGTATAC
>NZ_JBIUVX010000046.1:30820-36891 GCF_044743175.1 Pseudomonas sp. NPDC087690 | reverse complement strand
GTCGAGGCTGACTTCTTCGCTCTTGTCGATCTTTTACGGCAGCGCCTTGATCGCTCGCACTTCCTGCACCGTCGGGCGGCGCAGGACGAGTTAGGTCAGGGGCTCGCCGTGAGCTTCGATCGCAACCTGAAGCTTCACGGCGCCGCTCATTGCCAGGTCCCCTTGATGCCTTCGAATTTCAGTTCGATGGTGGCGTCATCGCCCTTGGAGACCGGTTCTTCAACCAGATATGCACCGGCCAGCACGTAGACTTTGCCGTTGCTGAATTCGCAGGTGACGGTGATGTCGGTGCCTTCGATCAGCTTCTTCAGCGGGAAGTCGGCGGTGTGCAGCGCGGTCACTTTGAACGACGGCGCGATGTCGGTTTCCTTGTAGAAACCGGGTACGACGGTTTCGCGTTTGACCGCCATCAGCGGGGCTTCGCAGCCGCCATTGATGGTCAGTTGTGCGCCGTCGACTTTGACGTAGCAGGTGCCTGCAATCAGTTGACCCATGGTGTTACTCCCTTTAATGAAAAAGCCCACGCGAGGTGGGCTGAATGCTTGTCGTCAAACGCAGCAATCAAGCCGCGTCGTCGTACTGCAGGCGGAACTGGTTGAGCAGTGCGAACACGCGCAGACCGTTGATGTAATCCGGCGGGAACAGCACGTTCACGCGGCTCGGGTCCTGCACGTCGCGCTCGACGATCAGGTGCTCGGCGAACAGCTCGGCGTTCTCGACATGGCCTTCCAGTTCGAGCTTGGCGTACTGCGCAATCAACTCGCCGCGAATGGTCGCCGGGGTGACGATCGGCTGGCCGGCGCCGAAACGCGTGCCGTCGGAGGCCAGTTTGTGCCGCCCGTATTTGCTGGTGATCACGCTTTGCAGACGACGCACGATGAAGGCCGACTGGTGCATGGTTTCGCTGTCCAGATAGGAGTTGTCGGCCTGACCGTAAGCGTTTTTCTGGTAGGTGGTGATCGAGCGCTGGATGCGCACGTAACCGCCTTCGTAGTACGCGGTGGCGATGCCGTAGTTGAGCAGCGACTGACGCTCGGTCAGGGTGAAGCGTTCGCTGGCCGGTGCCGGATCAACACCCGGCAGGCTGCCGCTTTGGGTCGGACGGCTGGCGTCGGCAGAGATGAACACCGCGGTGCGTGCGGCCAGTGCGGCAGCTTGTACCCAGAACGGTTGCGGTACGCCCGGCTCCAGCGCCTGAATGGTCATGTGCTGGTCATTGCGCGCCTGGCCGGCAGCAACCAGGGTGCCGACGGTGCCGCGCTTGGCGCTGTAGACGTGACCGAACAGTTGCTTGGCCCACGACCAACGACCGGTGCTGTCATCCATGACGGCTTGCCAGGTGTTGAGGGTCGACAGATCGGACCATGGCAGTGCGATGAATTCGAACGGTTCATCACCCAGTGCGGCGATCGCTTCAACCTGATCCGGCACACCGGCGCCGCCGGTCATGGCGGTGATCGCAGCGGTCAGGCCAGCCGGGGTTTCTTCGCCGTTGCTCTTGCCCAGGCGATTGAATTGCAGGCTGATGTCGTTACCGCTGTCGCCAGTCCATTTGGCGTTCAGGGTGACCACACCTTCGGCAGCGGCAGCGCTGACCGGCAGATCGGCCGTGGCGTTGACTTTCTGCGCCAGTGCAGTGGCTGCTTGGGCTGCGGTAGCACCGTTGACCACGGTGGCCTGAACACGCACGCCACCGACATACAGGTTGAGCAGGCCGGCCTGAGTCGCTGCGCCAGTCAGGGTCAGTACGCCTTTGGCAACAGCGCCTTCAGCGTTGTGCAGCGGCAGGCACCAGATCTCGCCGATCGGGTCGGCCTTGCGGAAGGTCTCGTACATCGAGGCGAGCATCGAGCCTTGGCCGCCGATGCTTTTGGCCAGCGCAACGCTGGAGACCAACACCAGTTTGCCGACTTCGGTCGGGGCGATGTTGTCGTTGACCTGAGCAACGATCAAACGGCGCATGGTCGAACTCGCGCTATTGGCGGCCGAGTTGTCCATTTCGGCATAGAACAGCGGTACACGAATGTCCGCGGGGATGTTGCTGAATCCGATCGCCATTATTTGGCTCCCTTTTGTTTGGCTGGTGCGGTTTTGAGAGTGATGTCGCCGTCGGCCAGACGTCGGCGCCACCAGGCGCTGTCCAGCACTTCACGGCCTTCGAGCGGCAGCAGATCGCCCGCCTCCGGGTCAGGTACGACGCGACCGGCGGCCGGCAGTACGGTGATGCGATTGCTCATGGGGTTACCTCTGCAGAGAAAGTCATTTCCACGCGCCCATCGGGGCCCGGGCGTTTCAGGTTGGGGTCGGCCGGGTCGATCGCATCGACCCGCACGGTGGCCCCGGTAAAGGACGACAAGCCGTCCAGTTCGCGTTCGTGCCAACTCTCCGCAGGCTGACTTGGCAGATTGCGGCCGAGCTGGAACTCGGCAAAAAAGCGCAGCCGGTAGAAAGCGCGGCTGCTATTGATCGAGACCAGTTCGCCGCCGTCGTAGACGATGGCGCTGTAGTCGTTGTCGGGCTTGAACCCGACCAGCGCGCGCCACAGTTCGGCACGCAGGTCGTGCAACAGATCCAGCGCTTTTGTAGCGTCGGTGGCGTCAAGTACCAGGACGATTTCGAAGCGGTCGCGGATCGGTTGGGTGGTGAGGTTTTGGGTGGTGCTTTCACTCGCCAAGTCGGCCAGTGGCAGCACGTGGGCCGAGGGTGTCGGCAGATCCGGGTTGCCTTGTAGCAGCGCCAGATCGACACCCACCGAAATGTGACTGGCAAGGCCAGGGCATTGCCCACGCAGTTGCGTGAGGATCGGGGTGATCTTCATGGGGGTGGTCCAAAATAGTGGGAGTTACCGCAGGCCCCTGTAGGAGTGAGCCTGCTCGCGATAGCGGTGTGTCAGGCGCGTTGGTTTTGAATGTGGCACCGCTATCGCGAGCAGGCTCACTCCTACAGGGGGCTCGTGGGCTGTGAGATCAGTCTTTGGCTTCGGCTTTCGGGTCGAGGCACGACGCATCGATCAGGCAGCGATAGCTGTTCTCGCGATTACCGCTGGCGGTGACCTTGTCGATCGACCAGCGTCCGCGCATGAAATCCGGCCAGGTATCATCGAGCAGCACCAGGCCTTCAGCGGCCAGACGCGGATCGCCCGGGCAGGTGATCTTCACCTTGAACTTTTGCCGGAGCATTTTGCGCACTTCGCCTTCTCCCACGGCAATGGCGTCGGCTTCATTGGGTTGCTTCTGGCGGATGGTCTTGAACGGCGCAAGTCCCGTTTCGACCCAATGCAAAATGCCTGTAACAGCATCGACAAAACAGGTCTTGCAGCCCTTGGCCTGTTCGCGGGCGGCCTCTTCCAGCGTGGCGCTGATGAAGGCGTGATCGCCGGGACGATTATTGTGGGTGACCGACAACGTCACATCCTGCAGTTTCTGCCCCGAGATTGATTTGATCTGCCCGGGGCGCGCCAGCACATACGCATCGCCATAAGGTTTGGCGACCAGGTTGTACTTCTTTGCCAGCCGCGTCAGAAAGCCCATGTCGGTTTCATTGGACTGGTCGACATGGGCGATTTTGATCATCGCCACGTCCGCTGCGACACGTGATGAAAATCCGTGCTGCGACACCAGTTTGCTGAACAATTGACCGAGCGTCGTCGGTCCATGACTGGCGGTGCGGCGCTGCTTGAAGCCGGTCTCGTCATCCTTGCTGAACGGTGCTGCAGTGGCCACCAAAGTCAGGCGAAACGGAAACAGCGTCGGTGTCAGGCGAGTGACTTTGAACTGGCCCTTGTCGACCATCTCTGCCATTTCTAGGTAACCCACCAGCAGGCCGATTTTCCCGCCGAGGTTCGGCAGCCCTTCGAGGCCTTCCAGATCAATGGTCAGGGTCAGTTGATCCGACTCGATACCGGCGGCATCAATGTGCTCCCAACTGATAAGACGCTGGTTGAGCAAATCCGCGTTTGCGCCATAAATCTGAACGACCGGGGTAAAACCCAATGCCATACAACCTCCTTAATCCCACGCCGTGAGCGCTTTGATTGCGGCGGGTTTGCTGTCGAGTTCAGGCAGCACGACCCAGATGCCAGCGGGCAGAACCGGGCCGTGTTCGGCCAGGGTCGGGTTGAGTTTCCACAGGGCTTCTTCGGCCGCATCGTCGCTGCGACCGGTTTCGCGGTAGAGCAGCAGATTCACCGAATCACCGGCCACGCTTCGAACTTTACGCATTGTTGAACTCCGCCAATTCGATGACCCAATCGACCACCATCGCTGTACCGTCATCGATGATGCAGGTCTGGGTTTCCTGAACGTTGTTGACCCGCCACAGCCCCCAGTTGCGGCCGATGCCATCGATCAGCGGCAGCGGTATACGCAGCGCCTGCAAGGCACGCAATTCATCGAGCCGATCCATGGCCACGGCGTACATCGACTTGCCGGTGATGGTCAGGGTTTCCGGCTTCTGTCCGGTCTGACTGGATTTCGGTTTGCTGGTAAGGATCTGTATTTCGGTCCAGCCGCCATCGGACTTGCGCAACAATTGGTGGTACGCAAAGTTGCGCGACAGGCCGAAGATGAAACTGCCCAGAGCCATTTGTTGTTTCATGTGGCGACTCCGTCGGTCAGGGCTGCGTCACGTCGTGTGGCGAGAGGATTGGTCGGCATGATCTGGCCCAACTGACTCATAGTTGTCTGCACAACTAGATTGGCCAGTGCCTGGGCGCTGCCCTGATCCTGACCATTGATGTGAATGGTGGAGTTGAACGTGACAGGCTGGCTGGCGGCTGTGGAGGCGAGTGCCGCAGGGTTCGTGGAGGTCGCCGAGGTCGCGATGAGGTCTTTACTGACCTGTGCAGGAGAGCCGAGACGATCGACTTGTGTCCCTAGCTTGTCGCCCAGAGATTCACCGATGGCCCCGCCCGCCATGCTCCCCAGCCACCCGCCGACCATGGTGCCCACACCCGGCAGAATCAACGTACCCAGTGCAGCACCGACAGCGGCACCAACAGACGACCCGGCTAACGATGCACCGGACGACACGACGGCACGCTTATCGCCGCTCATGACGCCGTTGACCATTTCATATCCGGCGCTGAGCAACCGCAGCGGCGGTGCCCGTCTGGCAAGCAGTCTGCCTGCCCTGGCGTAAGAACCGGACAGTGGAGCGGCCGGTGCAGAACTGACGGCTGATGAGCCTGCAAATGCCGTCATGGTTCCCGGCCAGTACGAGCCGGACATGCGGGGCAGAACGGGTGGTGCCGGTGGAGCACTGATCCGTGGTGGCCGAGGGGTCACCGTGCGGGGGCTTTTCGCACCTTGACCGGTTTGTTCACGTCGGACTCGAGGCTTGATGCTTGACCGGCGAGGCTTGAGTCTGTCCCCCGTCCCGCCGCCCAGCGGTTTGCAACAGCAGTCATGGCCCGCGCCATTTCCGGCCGACGTTTTCTTTGCTTTCGGGTCTTCAATATCGGCAATCAAACCGCCAAGACCGAACGGTAATTTTGAAGCGACGCCCTTGAGCAGTTTGTCGGTGAAATTGCCGAATGCCTTGGCCATCACCGCCACCACGATGGCCGACAGTCCAACGCCCGCAAGGGCCAACGCCGTCGAGGTCTTGGGATGGGCTTCAGCCATATCGGCCACGCCATTGGTCATATTCGTCAGCGAATCCAGCGTGCCGGTCGCATCCGGCGCCAACGCCGTGATCAGACGATTGAGACTGGCATCGAACGCGTTCCAGCTTCGCTGAGGGTCTTTGCCCGCAGGCTCGGCGCTGCGTTCAATCGCGCCGCTGTAAGCCGGTGTCAGTGGAACGTTGGGCTTGAGCAATGAAAGCGGCGTCTGTGCCTCGCCGGGTTTGCCCATCCACTGGAGCACGCCCCCCTCACCCTTGAATGGCGATGCGAGGCTGCTCTGGGTCGCTTGCGAGGACACAAGCGACGACGTTCCTTCCAGTTTGGCCGGAGCGATCAGCGAAAACGCTTTTTGCAGGTCTTCGGGTTTCGCCAGCAGTTTGCGTACACCGTCGTCGCCACTGAAAAGTGTCTTGATCAGCGCTGCTTGCTGCTATGCCGGTTGTTG
>NZ_JBIUVX010000046.1:9450-30810 GCF_044743175.1 Pseudomonas sp. NPDC087690 | reverse complement strand
TTTACAAGGTTGTCCGGTACGTTTTCGGTCAACTTGCCGGGATCAAGCCCCAACGCCTTCCACGCCGACTGCTCGGCCGCCGAGCCTTGGGGGCCTTTGGCCAAGGCTGCGCTGATGCTTTTCACCGACGTCCCGGCACCGGCTTTGTCGACGTCAGCATTGAGCAACGCGGCTGACAGCGCCGCCAACTGCTCGGGCAGGATCCCCGCTGCAACGGCCGACTCGCCGGATTGCTGCACGACCGAGCCGATGTCGGCAGCCGTCGTATTCAGTCCGCTGTTGCCCAGATGCTGAGTCGCATCAGCCAGCAGCTGACCTTGAGTCTGATCCAGTCTCATCGAGACTTGCCAGGCCGACAGCATTTCACCGGCCGACTTCAGGCTGATGCCGAACGCCGACGCATTGACCGCTGCATCCAGGGCAAAGTCCAGCAGCACTTGTTCCTTGTCGGCGCCCTTGAGACCCGCACCAATCCCGGATCTGCCAGCCGCGACTTCGACCTGCACCAGATCCACAACCGTCGCCCCACTGCCGGAAACCCGTTTGTCGGTGGCCAGTTTGAGGTTGGCTTTCGACAGCGTGCCGAGGTCGCCACTCAGGCCTTGAACCTGCCTGAGCTGGGCCATGGCGGTTTCCAGGGCCATGTCCGATTGCAGGTAGGCCGGAGGCGAGCGTTGTTCAATCTCAGCCTTGAGCTTTGACTTGCTTTCGCCGCCTGCCGCCGGCGCGGCAGTTACCACTGGCACCTTGAATGATGCCAGGGCCGTGTTCAGCCCCAGGACAACAGCGCCGAGTTTGATCTGTTCACGCACCAGACTGCGGATGTCCAGACTGGCCGTAAGCAACGCCTCTTTCAGTTCGGACAGTGGTTTGACCAGGCTGTCTGTGGCCGATCCCCCTGCCGACAAGCCGGAACCCGCGCCTGCGGTTTGCGCGGCGTACATCAGCGAAAACGATGTGTCTGCCATTGCCGCTCTACTCCTGTTTCACGCCAAGGCGAGTGATCGCTATGTCGTAGCGGCGCAACGCCTTTTCGGCGTCCCATTCCAGAATCTCCGCCTCACTTACCGGGTAAATGAGCGGGACGATATCGAGGATTACTTCGATGTCGCGTTCCGAAAGTAGGCCGCCGGCTGGTTTAAAAAATCGTCGATGCGCACCTGTAATTGCGTCCAGTCAGGGACGGTCAACTGGGCCAGATCGGGGATCATCAGGCCGGTGCAATGGGCAGTGATGAACTCGGCGCGCTCCTTGGCCGTTTTCAGTTTTTTCATCACTTTGGTGGCGCGTAGCACAGGCATTTCCAGGCTCAGCGAGGTCACGGTGCGGCCGGTCACGGCGAGCGGTTGCAGCAGTTGCACCTGATCGGGATCGGCGGTTTTTTCCGCGTCATCGACCTGGCCGAGAAAGTACGACGCCGTTTGGGTCGACATCTCGTGCACGTACTGGGCGATGCTCACGTAGTCCGGGCGCTTGAGCTGGTCGAGTTCCTTGACCGACAGGCCAGTGGCGAGCAGCGCCAGTTCGAAGAACTGATCGTCTTCGTCATCGCCGGCACGTTCCAGCGCTTCTTTTTGCGCGGCGTAGAACAGCGGCTTGAGCTGGATTGTCTCGATCTGCGAACCGTCGTCACCGGTGATCGGCGACAACAGGTCATGCTGGGGTGGCATCCACGACATGTATGAATTCCTTGGTGATTCTTTTTTAGGGAGTATCGCTATTCCGTTGTAGGAGTGAGCCTGCTCGCGATAGCGGTCTTTCAGGCACATTGATGTTGCATGTACTGACCTCATCGCGAGCAGGCTCACTCCTACAGGGTTTTGTGTTGTGCCGTGATTTACGGCATCAGCACCGCACGCCGCGCATCACCGAGGATGTCGACGCCGCTGAGCACGAACTTCTGGGTGCGCACGTCGATGTCGATCACCGGTACGCCGTTTTCCAGGCGGTTGTAGGTGCGGCAGGACAGCTCCAGATTGGTCTTGGGTTTTTCACCCATCTTCACCGCAGTCTCTTCCAGGGATTTCAGCTTGCCGCCGACGGTGTGGTAGGTGAACCAGGTGTTGCCGTCCTGATCCTGACCGGCTTCACGCACGTTCAGCAGGATGTCGTCGCCCAGCTTCACACCCAGTGCGAGCATGACTTCGGCGCCGAGGCCTTGCAGGGTCAGCTTGGCGTTGAGCGCTTTGCCGCCCTTGGCCATTTCCTCGACGATGAAGCGTCCGCCACGCATTTCTTCGACGTCGAACTCGATCTTCGGCGGGGTGAATTCCTCAACGGTCGCCGACAACGGCAGGCCTTGCAGGGTGGCCGCGATGGCCTGTCTTACGCGGTTGGTAAACATTAGAGAACGTCCTCCAGGAACTGCTCGATGATTTCATCGCGGGCGTTGAGTTGATAAACGATTTGATCCAACGGCGCGTAGCGGCCGTAGTCGATGACCACGAACCAGGTGCCGTTCTTGTACTTCTCGACGCTGTTGAGTTCCGGGTGCAGATAGACGCTGCCGCCAGGAATGGTTTCGTCGGCGACCAGGGTTTGCAGCCAGTCGTTGATGCGCTTGACCTCTTGATCCATGAAGGATTTGGTGAGGTTCTTGGCCATGGCTTTCTGGCCGGCCTTGACCAGCTTGCGGCTGATCGCATCTTCCAGACCGACGTAGCTGATGAACTTGCCGGTGATCGAGCGGTTACCCAGCAACGAGAAGCCGCCGAGCACGGTGCGGGCGTAGTAGCTGACGCCGTAACGGTTGAGCAGATCGCCTTCGGTGGAGGTGTCGAGAATGTTGTATTCAACGACCCGCGAAACGTCTTCGGCGTAGGTCACCTGGTTGCCCGGGCTCTCCCACTGTTTGACCTTGGCCAATGCGGCAATCGCCAGACTGGAAGGCGACAGGAAAACGTTTTTCTTCGCCGCTTTCGAGTACACGGCGGGCATGTTGTGCACCACCAGGCAACGGTCGAAACCGAGGTCGGCACCACCCAGCTCCTGGCTGTACAGCACTTGATCGGCGACCGAAGCGTCCTTGCCGTCCAGTACCACACGGGCCTTGATGCGCTTGCCGAACGAGGCGAACTCGCCGGCCACCGCTTTGGTGCCGGTGAAGCCCGGCGCACCGATGATGGTCAGGTCTTCCGGGACACTGCCCAGTGCAGCCAGACCGAGCTTGCGGCCGGTGGTTGGATCAACCCCGCCGATCACGGCGTTAACGGTGTCGGCCGGGGTCGCGCCCGCTTCGACGATCACCACGTAGACCGGCACCTTGACCACTTTGAGGATCTGGTAAACCGCGTGGTACAGGGTGCCCTCTTCCGAACCGGTCGGATCGAGCAGCGCGTGGGTGGTGAAGCTGTTGATGCGGAACGGCGCGTTGCGCGGAATCAGCGGATCGGCTTTCGGCGCGGTGCCGACCAGACCGATGACGTTGTCACCCAGGCCACCCATGGCCTCGGGGGATTCGGTGGCATTGACGGTAATGCCGTTGTGCTCGAAGTTCAGAACCTCAGCCATAGTCAGTCAGCCTTCTTGGCAGCGGCCTTTTTGGCCTGGGTGGAGGGGTTTTTCAGTTCCAGTCGACCGGCGAAGTGCAGCGCACTGGCCTCGACGTCGAGCAGATCAAGGTCTTGACCGACACTCGACCAGTGCCCACCACCAGTGGGGAATGGGACGAGCACTGTGTAGGTTTGGCGGGTTGCCATATTTCGTTTCTCCATAAACGGGAAAGCCCCTCTTGGGGAGGGGCTTTGGCGGGTGTTGAATGGTTTTAGGTACAAAAGAAAACGCCCAGAGTTCGGGGCGATTAGCGGGTCAGATCCAGCAACCAGATTGGCGCTTGAGGTCGATGCTCGATCAAAGGGAAATCATCATCTTGTGGCCAATCGCGCAACTGGCGACGATAACTTTGCAACACCAAATAATGCGCAGCGGTGAGCGTTGTTGCAGCGTTGCTCTCCAGCTCATCTCTATGCCGTGCGACCAGGCCATCGGAGAACAATAGCTGGGAATTACGCCAACTGGCCTCGCTTGCTGCCAACGCTGCTTTTTCAACTGGTGCAGGTTCTACCAGAACAGGCTGGCCGTCTGGCCCCGCGCCGATTCGTTTTGGGGTTTTCGCCAACGCCTCCAGCAACGACTCCCAGTCGCGCATGGAAACCACCACGACATCCTCAGGAATATCAGCTTCGTGGACGCTGGGGAGATAGGCCCCGCATGTACCGGGGCTGAAAAAAATAATATCGGTCATACTTAGATTCCTATTGCTCGCCAGTAAATTGCCCAGCCGGCCATAGTTGTGTTGCTTCCGTTTTGAATACGAAGCGTACATCGTGACTTTTCATCGGAGCCGTATACGAGGCAGCTCATCAGCGCTAATGAACCTGTATGAGTGCAGTTGATAGCACGCATTCCGTTGGGAAAAGCGAGAGGATAGGTGATGTAAACATTGCCTGACGCGTCGGTCGTGCCTTGTCCCCACTGCTCAATAGCACCACCCGGATGTTTCATATATCCAGTTACTGCCCCGTTGGTGGAAAACAGCGGCGAGTATTTCAGTGAGGCGTCTCCGTCTTCAAAACTCCATCCGCCTCCCAGTAACAATCGACGGAATACAGCGCGCGATCCGGCCGGTATAACAAAGGGCCCGCCTGCTCCGAGTTGCGTACCAATGGACTCCAGATTTTTTGCCCGGACCGTCACACCAGCGGTGCTATTTATCGTGATGAGCCCGCCAGCGGGCACACTTTCCCAGCCAGGAAGTGTTGCGGTCAAATTGGGCTCAGTGAATATCGATAGTTTCCCAACATCGGCAACCGTCAGTTCTGTGTTCACCGCGTAGTTGGTCTGTCCCGCATAATTGCCTAATGCTCGCTGAACAAATTTCGTGGTTGCCACCGAATCATCGTCACTGAATAAGTTCACTGTTGGCGCTTTGGGAGTTCCAGTAAAAGTAGGTGAGTTCACTGGCGCAAAACCGAAAGTAACGTTTTGGAAAACCAAAGATGTACTGCCAAGCGAAATGGTCCCATCGGTAATGAGTTGCCAAATTGTGTCAGCTTGGGATTTACCTTGCTCAACAAACACGTTAAGGCCAGAGGTAACCTTTAGATTCGAGTCTGCATCCTTTGCCCGAAACCAAGCTTCATTGGCAGCAACATACAATCCATTGTCCTTGGGTAGCGTCTGGTTCTTCACCAGTACACGGTCACCTGCGACGACCGCGACGCCATCAATAGTTTGCGCGGATGCCAGAACAATGTTTGCCGTAGTGGCTACTCGTACGGATTGTTTGCCATCAAGTTTCGCAAGCTCCTCGGCGACAAAATCCGTCACCCATGCTCGAGTCGCTTTCACCACCGTGTCATCAATCAACAACGTCACCAGCGACGCATTACTGGTCTCGAAAATCGAACGAATGTAGAACTCTTTGCCCGAACCGGATGTGGCCAGCACCGGTTTGAACGACTCCGGATATTTGACGATGGCGTAAAGAATCCCGGTATCAGTCCACAACCCCGCTTCACGCACATACCAGCCACCCACATCCGGCGGAATGGTCACTTCGGCGAGCAGCCAGCTCGGATTCTTCTCGTCCTGGAACAGCGCATTGAGCGGCCCGCGCCAGACTTCGCGTTTCAACGCGGTGGCGGTCGCGGCCGGGTTGTAGACCGAGCCGCCGCCGTCGCCGACGGAAATCTGCGTCAACTTGATCGGCACGCCCGCGGCCTTGCACGCCGTTTCGTAGGCAATCCCTGCGTTGGTGAGCAGGGTGTAATAGTCAGCCATTCAGGCCCCCTGAGGATAAATAGTGGATGTTTCGACGGTGTACATACCGGCAGCCACGAACGCCTCTCCCGAGGTTTCGAGCCCTTCGATGAACACCGGATAAACCGTGGTCAGTTCGCCGCAGAACGTCGTGGCGCCGATGACGTGATTGCCGAAAGCGCTCAAGCCAACGGAGACCGTCAGCACATCGCGCTCGCTCTTGGCATCTGCCAGGCGCCGGTCGAGACGGGCGTCGATTTCTTCGCTGTAGGGTTGGTCGCTGAAGGCTCGTACGGAAAAGCTGTACGGCGCACCGGGCGGTGTCTGTTCGTACCAGGCGCGAATCTCGGGTCTTAACTGCAAACCCTTGGCGGCGTTTTCCAGTGCCTTGCGAGTGCCGGCCTGGCGCGCGGTGGGCCAGGCGAGTTCGACAGTCAGGCGCTTTTCCGCCTCCGGCGCAGCGGTGCTCCATTCAGCCACACCGCGATCAGCTGCCAGATACGGCAGAAAGGCGACCGGGGTTTCTGCGGGGTTCATCAGTTCAGGAAACGGTGGCGCGATGCGATCGAGCAATGCACCAAAGCCCAGATCCAGACCTCGTTCAAGTGCCGAACTATTCGCCGGGAGCAGCGTCGGGCGCTGGGTTTTATCACTCATAGCGTCAGCACCTCAACCTCGACCGCCGTGCAATACGGCGCTTGAAACGCCGTGGTCACGATCGGCGCCAGCGGTTCAAGAATCTGCAGTTGCACGGCACCGGCGCTGTGCAGCGTGTAGTCGATCCAGCTCGGATCGACCCGGCCTTCGAGGCGATGGCAACTGTCGGCGTAAGCCTGCAACTGCGCTTGCGCAGCGACCTTGGTCAGGCCCGAATCGGGGCCGGAATTGATCTTCGCGACAACGCGAATCTTGTAGCGCTGAATGTCAGCAACCTTGACGGTGACGAGGTCCGTTTCCGGTCGTACATCCGGTCGCGCGAAGTGCTGACGAACGCCGTCAAGCAATGCCTGGGAAGGCGTCCCATCACCGTCGCGGGACAGCACAGTGACCTGCACTTCGCCCGGCGCGGTACGCCGAGCATTGCCATCCTTGACCTGCGCAGCGAGGCCGTCCGGGTCGAAGGTGTAAGTGACGTTCACCACACCCACCTCGGTGGATTCGACCTGCACCGTCGGACGCTCGCCGAGGGTGAAAACTTCGCGGCGATACTGCATCCGCGAACCTGCTGCCGGCGCATGGGGCGCCAGGTAATAACGCAAGCGAGCGTCGTCGTCGCTTTCATAAATCGCCGGCACCGGCGGGAATGCCGCCGGATCGCCGGGATCGAGCAACTGCCGCTCAAGGCCCATGTCCGCCAGCCGCGCATCAAGGTTGCTGCCGGTCGCCCACCACGCCAGCATCTGTTTGATGCGAGCGTTGTATTTGCGCTCGTGGGTTTGCAACCGCACGCAGAAAGCTTCAAGCGCCAAGGTCAGCAGTTCGCTTTCGTTTTCCAGGCTGGTCTTGAGTTTTGCGGCACTGTCCGGCGAGCGCACACCGACGTATTCGATGACGAAAGCCTTGAACTCGGCGAGCAGATCCTCGAAGGCTTCAACAGTGATCAGCGCGGGTTCGGCCAATTGATTCTGGCCGGGGATCAACATGCTCATGTCACGACCTCGAAGGTTTGTTGACGGTTTTTCCAGGTGCCGGCGAAACGCAATAACAGGCCGGCGCCCTGACGACTGGCGACGATCACTTGCGGCTGAAAATCGCTGATCCCGTTCTGCGCGTTATAGAACGCTTGCGCCGCGTGGCTCTGGGCCAGAAGCAGAACGTCGTCACCGAGGTTCTGCCCCAGCAGCGAGGGGATCAACGAGCCATACAGGGGCCGTTTTTGCCGGGTGCCCAGCGGCGTAGTCAGGGCCCGGATCGCGCGCTGCACAAACTGCAGCCAGTCGTCGACCGTGGCCCCGCTGTCTCTATCGATTCCAATCATGGGAGGCTCTTGAATCAGGGGCTGATGACGCGGCCCTGGTGATCGACCAACGGGCCGCTGAAGTGCACGCCCGAGGCGTTGATAGTCAGGCCGACGGCACCGAGTTGCAGGGTGATCAGTTGTGGTGTCATCGCTAACCGGGCCAGGCCGATGCTCAGCTCCAGCGAATCGCGTGAACCGCTGAAGGCTGCCGGGCCGTTTTGCCAGTGCAGAGTGTGCGAGGCGTCGTCGTAACCGCTTTCGCTGCCGTCCTGATGTACTCGACGGGTCAGCGTCGGCACGGTGGAGGCTGGCGGAAAGCGGTCGCTGTTCAAGCCGAACAACGCCACGCTCTGTGCGCCGCTTTCGCCGCTGCCGTAGTTGAACAGCAGACACTGCTCACCCACGGTCGGAATCCGCGACTCACTCTGCGCACCGGCACTCGGATTGAAAAACTTGATGGCTGGCGTGAGCAAGCCACCGTGACTGACCTGACAGGTGTTGCTCGCAGCGTCGACGGTCTGGCAAATGCCGATGCGGCAAAAGCTTTCGGCGCGGCGGTGCAGGTCGTCGATTTCGGCTTCCATTTCGGCCAGGCGCTCGATGATCGGACCCAGTTGCATGCGCAGTAATGCATCGAACATTGGTCAGGCCTCCAGCGCGGTGTACTGGTCGGGGTCGTCGATGTTGCTGACTTCCCAGGTGCGAGCGAATTTCGGCGTACCCAGCGGATCATCGAGCAAGGTCGGGCCGAGGTAGAGGGTCTGGTTGAACGTCAGTGTCCAGGCCTTGAATTGCTGGTCGGCGCGAATGAGCATGGACGGCAAACCATCCATGTTCATCGGCAGATCGCATTGATCGCCCGGCAGGCTCCAGCGATTGTCGGTGATCAGAGTCTTCAGTACAGCGATCAAATCGCAGGCGGCAAAGGCACTGGCCGATAGCGCCGGTACAACTTGCAGCGACAACGTCAGAACATGAGCGATACGCCCATCTGCGGCACGCTGTCCTGATGCATTTCGGTCGAAGTCGATCAACACCCAAGCCTGATCGCCCGGTGCAGTGAAATCATCGTGATTGCCGACATTGATGTTGAGCCCGGCAGTGTTGCGCAGCGTCGTCGCGATGGCTGTGAACAGTTGCGACGGCTGCTGGATCGGTGTGGGCATACATGACCTCCTTTTCAATCGTCCACGCGCAACCCTGCCGCCCAAAGGGCGGCACGAATCACATTTGAGGTTAAGGCTGGTCGCGGGGTGGCACTTCGCAGACGCCGATGCGTTTGGCGGCCCAGCGTTCGTACAGTCCGATGGCCACATCAGCCCCGGCCATTGCGGTGAGGCAGCCGAAGGCGCCAGCGGCCCAAATCGACATGCCAGCGGCGTACAGCAGCATGATTGCCGACACGCCGCAGATCATGCAGGCGCCAGAACGCAATGCCAGACGCCGCAGCAATGACCAGCCACGGGCGCCCTCCTTGTCGGCACGCCACATTTCGCCGGACACCCCGCCCACTACGGCGAGAAGGATGACCAGCCAGATCGGCATGTCGGCCAACGCTTGTTGCTCGTTTGTCATGTCACGCCTCCTGGTGTGATGGATGAGTGGTGTGTGTTGGGTTCAATCGATTTCTCTTGAGGTAGGCATTCCGAAAAGCCCGGCGCGGCGGCCGGGCTTTTCAGTAATGCGCTCCCGCTTTCGCACTGCTAATCGTCGCAGTGTCAGAAGGGAATCACTGGCCAGTTGATCGTGGAAGGGTAACCCGGTTGATTTTCCACTTCGGTGAGGGCGACGAAGTACTGTTTATAGGCAAGCAAGCTCGCCTCCTCAGCGGACGTCGCAACACCCAGATCATGCTTGTAATGAAGAGGATGGAAAGTCAGCCATTGAATGGCGTTATCCAGTTCCATGCGAATACGCGCACTCGTGATCACAACATGATCTTCGTAGGTCGGTTCAACAAAAACAAATACACCGGTGCCGTCCGGCTGCCACGACTGCAACGCCTTCCAGCCGACCTGAACCGCTGTATTACCTGTTGCATCAACCCATATGCCCGCCACCCCTTCGACGGGCGTAGTTGGAAATCCACTCTCCGTATCCAGGATCTGGATGACCTGTGGAAAGTGGGTGTTGTAGATGTCGCCTATATAGACGTATCGATTCATTTTCATTTCCTTAGAGGTTCAAGGCTGCAGTGAGGTCTGCCAACCTGTCGTTCAGCCGTATTTGTGGCGCGTTGAGGCCAGAGGCAGGTAATCCAAAAAGCCCGGCGTTGAGGCCGGGCTTTTCAGTAATGCGCTCCTTCGCCTTCCTTCAAATCCTGTGTTCAAGAAGGAAGCTGACTTTTCGGCGCTACTGGCGCGGTACGAGTCCATTCAAATTGTTTTTCCGACCGCGGTCCCTGCCCGCCGGATAACTGCTTCTGGTGCTTTACGCTGCACACCCGGGTCAGTTGCCAACCCTCTGAACCGTTGAGGCCGGTTCATCGCTGCCTGTTCTGGTGGAACTAAAGAGCTTGTCTTGCCAGCCGCTTTGTCGAGCGGCTTGGTGGCAAGAATATGCATGAATGCATATACAGTCAATGCATAAATGCATTTATTTATGCGCTGTAAATGCACGGATGCATGGAGGCCCCGTCCAGAAAGGCTTTGAGGGTTTTCTGCAGGCGAAAAAAAACCCGCCGGGAGGGCGGGTTTCATTTCAAGTCGATCAGATCAGCGGGCGTACATGCCCCACCAGAAGACGTGACCAAGGATGACGATTTGCTCTTCCTGGATTTCCTGGAAGCTGTAGTCCTCGTCCGGATGCTCATCGCGATTGAAGCTGCGCAGACGAATGCCGGTAGGCAAGCGGTAAAGCTGCTTTACGCGTAACTGGCCGTTGTGATTGATCGCGTACAGGTCGCCATCGATGATGTCGCCGATGCCGCACTTGCCCGCGTTGACGCCAACAGTGGCGCCATCACGCAACACCGGCAACATGCTGTTGCCGCGTACAGTCACGCATTTGGCCTGGTCGAACTGCACACCATTATGGCGCAGGCTGCGCTTGCCGAAGCGCAGGCTAGAGCGCTCGCTCTCTTCGATGACGAATCTTCCTGATCCTGCTGCCAATTCAACCTCGCGAAGGAACGGCACCGACACCTCGTCATCATCGACAGGCGTATCGTCGTCCCACAGCATTATGTCCTTGAGCTCCGCGTGCACGTCATCACGCACGGCACCGGCCGAGGGCGTGACATCCGCGCGCCCGCGCAATTGATCGGTGCTCACGGCGAAGTACTCGGCGATCTTCGAGATGTGTTTATCCGAGGGATCGACGATCTTCCCGCTGAGAATTCGCGAGAGAGTTGATTGAGGCACGCCGGTGCGACGGTGGAGCTCCGTGGGGGAGATCCCGTGCTGGTCGAGCAGTGCTCTTAAGACGGAGGCTACGTTGCGTTTTTGCATAACGCGCATAGTGCTTGAAGTTATTCGTTAAGACAAATGCTGATTTGCATAATTAACGCATAAATGTGAATTCAGCTGCAAAACGATATTGCCGGGCCATCATTCTGCATTGAATAACGGCCCAGCTCCAACGTGTGGTCAGCCTTTGACGCGACGTGCGGCAGCATTGGCTTTTTTAAGTCGATCGGTTCTGGCCTTCCTGTCGTAATCGTCCTTGGCGCCCATGATTCCCCCGGCAGCGTGCACCCAGTCGGTGGCGGTGCAGCCAGAGATCAGCACAGCAGAAGTAAAGACTGAAGAAAAAATAAGGATGTTTTTCATATTCGATTTCCCGGCGTCACTGATGAACACGTTGAATTGCAGGGTTGAAGAAAGAGCACCCCCTGCGAATCTTTGGCGGTGATTGACTCTTTACTCATCCATAAGCCTTTGCAGTTTTGTCTGAGCCCGTTCGAGCCTGGCTTCCTGTTTCTTGATGACTTTCACATCACCGTACTGACGCGCGGCCTCCAGAAAGTTCTGTCTGCGTCGCACTTCGGCTGCGGCCTTTTGGATGGCGCTTGAACGGTCATCTTGCGCGGAGGGTTCTTGGCAATGGCGCTCGACATTGGCAAGTGCCCGCTCTAGACCGGACTTGCGATAAACATTGTCCGCCGCCTCAGCGCGCTCAATCTGCAACAAAAGTTCGGTACGCCGCTGCGCGCAACTTTCTCGCACACCAGCCCATGCACTATCGATGATTAAAACGCTAACAATCAGCAGAGACAGATTGCAAAAAAGATTCGGTCTCACGAGACAAATCCCAGATAATTTTTTTCTCCAGCACGGCCACGGAAGTTGCTCACCCGAGACCATGCATTACGGCAACCCAAAGTTTCTTGTACGCCAGAAAGTGCCGCCATCATCATGTCGCGACAGCGAGCTCTACACGTTGGGAAATGCTTGACCATCCACGCCACTGGTACGTAAACATGATCGAAACACAGCAGAACAGGAGTGCGATCACACAATGTGAAAAGACTCACCTCCTTTTCTTTTCCAGCAATCACCGCTGGCACAAACACAATACCTTCCCGGTTAATTGCAATTGATCGCTTCCAGGCGGGAGACTTGGTTCCATGAGAACTGCGCAGGCAAAACCAGAGCATCTATAACGTTCCTCAACAGCCTAAACATCGTCATGTTATTCAAGGCAACTAATAGCCAAACTGCGCTGACTCTCCGGCAGTCGCAGGGGCTGTTGGCCTGACTCGAATCACATTAACAACGCAGGAGCGCTGAGGCCTTACTGGCGTCTTACTCAGTCTTACTTAATCGCCCTGAGGCCTTGCACCCCGGGAATCCTCCCTAGCGAGGGACGTGGCATACGCCGTTGATCAGGTTATTAATGTTGTAATAGTACTCGGTATCGGAGAAGTAATTGAATGTCACCATACCACCTTGAAAGCCTCTTTCCATAAACGGAAGCTCATCGCCGGCGGTGTCCGCATCAAACTTTACAATCGAACGCGTCTTGAACAGAAACCTGGAAGTATCCAGATGCGTTAGTACAATTTCGAACTTACGATCATAAGTATAGATTTTGCCTTCAGGGGTTTTAACGACGTAGTGCACATAGAGAGCGCCTTCCCTTGGGTCGATCGTCATTTCCCCAACGCCATGCCAACGAACTTTGTGATCATAAGTATGGACAAAATCGATGGATGCAAAACAAGGTGCCCCTGGAATATCGCGACTGAGCAAATAAAAATGCTTTACAACCAGAGTGCCGAAGATAAATACCGACAAAACAGCAATCACTGCGATTATTTTTTTCCAACGAGTTGGTAGTTCACGCATATGGCCTCCCCCTTGCTTTCCGGCTTGATGCACTTGACCAGTAATTGGGAGAGCGGTTTTCGCACGTAGTAGTTAATATCGGATAATACAATGGGTGGTTCGAACTCGCTGAGCGCTTTGACAATATCCTCTTTGGACATTCTTTCACTTTCTTCTACATACAATTTCGCTTCACCTTCTTGCCAGATGAGTTTCCACTCCTCCAGATCAGCAGGTTTTTTAACCACCAGATAAGCGTAAAAGACCGGAAGAGCAATCGCTGGCACCAGGATTGTCGGCAAAAGGAAGCGCCAGTAACGACTGAATGGCTTTTTCACCGTGGGAGCGTAGACGATGAAGGGTTCATCATCATTTACCAGCGCTGGCGGCGACTCAGAGGCTTGAGTCTGCGCGCTAACCAACCGAATTTCACACAACAGCACCACGCCACGGCGAGGCAAGGTCTTAAGACTGTCCCGAGGTAACCCGACGTCAGCGAAATGCGCGCGGAGCATGTGCAGCGTCTTGTAATAACTGCTGTCAGAAATCACCAGCCCCCGCTCCCCCCAGACCCTGGAGATGAGCTGTTCCTTATCGGTCACGCCGGCTATCAGCGCCAACAGCAGGTCGCTTTCATTGCTGCCCAGCACCGCTGCCTGCCGCGCCCGGCTGAGGGTCATTTTTTCTGCATCGTAGTAACAATCGCTCGCTGACGCTTGTGAGCCGATGCCCTCTGATTGTTCCAAGCTGCATCCTCAACTGATCTGCAATCCTCGAATTCCGATCATTCGATAGCTTTTCGGCACTATAGGACACAATGCCAACCCAAGCGGCCGCGCGTTGCTGCATCCACCTCAAAAAAACTTCATACTCAGCCCCACTGAATCAACCCACGGGCCGCATCGCTGGCAAACACTCGCCATTTCGTAGATGCAAACGACCCCGTTTTTGCCTTGTCACTTTTTCCGGTAAAGCTAAACCCCTGATGAATAAAGCTATTTCAGACCTGTCCTCCCACACTCCGATGATGCAGCAGTACTGGCGCCTGAAGAATCAGCACCCGGATCAGCTGATGTTCTACCGCATGGGCGACTTCTACGAGATCTTCTACGAAGACGCGAAGAAGGCCGCCAAGTTGCTCGACATCACGTTGACGGCACGCGGGCAGTCGGCGGGGCAGGCGATTCCGATGTGCGGGATTCCTTATCACGCGGCGGAAGGTTATCTGGCCAAACTGGTCAAGCTTGGCGAGTCGGTGGTGATTTGCGAGCAGGTCGGCGACCCGGCGACCAGCAAAGGCCCGGTTGAGCGTCAGGTCGTACGGATCCTTACGCCAGGTACGGTCAGTGATGAGGCGTTGCTCGATGAGCGCCGCGACAATCTGATCGCTGCGTTGCTGGGTGACGAGCGTCTGTTCGGCCTGGCCGTGCTGGACATCACCAGCGGCAGTTTCAGCGTGTCGGAAATCAAAGGCTGGGAGAATCTGCTAGCGGAACTGGAGCGGATCAATCCGGTGGAGTTGCTGATCCCGGATGACTGGCCAAGGGACCTGCCGGCGGAAAAACGCCGTGGCGTCAGTCGTCGTGCGCCGTGGGATTTCGAGCGTGATTCGGCGTTGAAAAGCCTTTGCCAGCAGTTCTCCACCCAAGACCTGAAGGGCTTTGGCTGCGAGAACCTGACCCTGGCCATCGGCGCCGCGGGTTGCCTGTTGGCCTACGCCAAGGAAACCCAGCGCACCGCCCTGCCCCATCTGCGCAGCCTGCGCCACGAACGCCTGGATGACACCGTGGTGCTGGACGGTGCGAGCCGCCGCAACCTCGAGCTCGACACCAACCTCGCCGGTGGCCGCGACAATACCCTGCAATCGGTGGTCGATCGTTGCCAGACCGCCATGGGCAGCCGTTTGCTGACCCGCTGGCTAAATCGCCCGTTGCGCGATCTGACGGTATTGCTGGCGCGCCAGACCTCGATCACTTGCCTGCTCGATCGCTATCGTTTCGAAAAGCTGCAACCACAGCTCAAGGAAATCGGCGACATCGAGCGAATTCTCGCGCGGATCGGCCTGCGCAACGCGCGTCCTCGTGACCTTGCCCGGCTGCGCGACGCCCTTGGCGCACTGCCTGAACTGCAAGTGGCGATGACCGATCTGGAAGCGCCGCACCTGCAAGGTCTGGCGACCATCACCAGCACCTACCCGGAACTGGCGGCGTTGCTGGATAAAGCCATCATCGACAATCCGCCGGCGGTGATCCGTGACGGCGGCGTGTTGAAAACCGGCTATGACAGCGAACTCGACGAACTGCAGTCGCTGAGCGAAAACGCCGGCCAGTTCCTCATCGATCTGGAAGCCCGTGAGAAAGCCCGCACCGGTCTGAGCCATCTGAAAGTCGGCTACAACCGCATTCACGGCTACTTCATCGAATTGCCGAGCAAGCAGGCCGAGTCGGCGCCAGCGGATTACATCCGTCGCCAGACACTGAAAGGTGCGGAACGCTTCATCACGCCTGAGCTGAAAGAATTCGAAGACAAGGCGCTGTCGGCCAAGAGCCGCGCCCTCGCCCGCGAAAAGATGCTTTACGAAGCGCTGCTGGAAGACCTGATCAGCCAGTTGCCACCGTTGCAGGATACCGCTGGCGCGCTGGCCGAACTGGACGTGCTGAGCAACCTTGCCGAGCGCGCGCTCAACCTTGATTTGAACTGCCCGCGCTTCGTCAGCGAGCCGTGCATGCGCATCTCCCAGGGTCGTCACCCGGTGGTCGAGCAAGTGCTGACAACGCCGTTCGTGGCCAACGACCTGAGCCTCGATGACAACACGCGCATGCTGGTGATCACCGGCCCGAACATGGGCGGTAAATCCACCTACATGCGGCAAACCGCTTTGATCGTGCTGCTGGCGCATATCGGCAGCTTCGTACCGGCGGCCAGTTGCGAACTGTCGCTGGTGGATCGCATCTTCACCCGAATCGGTTCAAGCGATGACCTGGCCGGCGGCCGTTCGACCTTCATGGTCGAAATGAGTGAAACCGCCAACATTCTGCACAACGCTACCGAACGCAGCCTGGTGCTGATGGACGAAGTCGGTCGCGGCACCAGCACCTTCGACGGTCTGTCGCTGGCATGGGCTGCGGCGGAGCGCCTGGCACACCTGCGTGCCTATACGCTGTTCGCTACGCACTACTTCGAACTGACCGTGTTGCCGGAAGCCGAGCCATTGGTGGCCAACGTCCACCTTAACGCCACCGAGCACAATGAACGCATCGTCTTCCTGCACCACGTGCTGCCCGGCCCTGCCAGCCAGAGCTACGGTCTGGCAGTGGCGCAATTGGCCGGTGTGCCGAGCGAAGTGATCGTACGTGCCCGCGAGCACCTGAGCCGACTGGAAGAAACCGCTTTGCCGCATGAAGCACCGAAACCGGTCGCCAAGGGCAAACCGGCAACGCCACAACAAAGCGACATGTTCGCCAGCCTGCCGCATCCAGTACTCGATGAACTGGCTAAACTTGATCTGGATGACCTGACGCCACGCCGTGCGCTCGAAATGCTCTATGCACTGAAGAACCGGATATAAGCACTGAAGAAGCGGATATAACGCAAACCGCTTCAAGCTGTTAGAATCTCGCGCGGTTTGGGATGCTGCTGGCTAATAGCCTGGCCAGCAGGTATCGCTCCCGAACCTGGCGACCCCAACCGTGAAGGGGCAACGCTGCCGCCGCCTGAGGAGAAAATTAGAAATGACCTTCGTCGTCACCGACTACTGCATCAAGTGATAGTACTACGACTGCGTAGAAGTCTGTCCGGTGGACTGCTTTTACGAAGGCCCGAATTTCCTGGTGATTCACCCGGATGAGTGCATCGACTGCGCCCTGTGCGAACCGGAATGCCCCGCTGTGGCAATTTTCTCCGAGGACGAAGTCCCAGAGGACATGCAGGAATTCATTCAACTGAACGTTGATCTCGCAGAAATCTGGCCAAACATCACCGAGAAGAAAGAATCGCTGCCGGATGCCGAAGAGTGGGATGGCGTCAAAGGCAAGATCAAAGACCTCGAACGCTGATCTGTCTCGCGTTCGACAAAAAGGCCCTTAGGGGCCTTTTTTTTCGCGCAATGCCTGCGACAGAGACGCCAAGCTGCGCATGCTGACTTTTCTACGGGCAAAAAAAAGGGGCGGTATGACCCGCCCACATTTTTTCCCTATTCCCTGTATTCCTTTTCATCGTCCTGATGAATCGCTTCCTGCGATGTCCGTTCCCCTCTTCCTTGAAGGGCGTGTCTGTCCGTCGACACAATTCAGATACTAGAGAGTTCTGCGGCGGGAGCAATCGACCATTGGCGCCGAAATCGTTTGTCATAACCGCTTCATATTTAAAATTAAGCTTATTTATCAGTCAGTTATTTCTAGTCGACTGACTGAGTAGTCGTCTACCGAAGTGTAAAAATAACGAACACCTACGGAAGAGTAAGCCAAGGCTTACAGCACAAGACTACAAACCCTCCCGTGCAGGAGCTGCCGAAGGCTGCGATCTTTTGATCTTGAACCAAGATCAAAAGATCGCAGCCTTCGGCAGCTCCTACACAAGCAACAGCACCGACATCAAAAGCAGCAGGCAACAAAAAGCCCCGAACCAGTCGGGGCTTTTTGCGGGTGGTCGTCCGAGGCGCTTACTGGAACAGCGACTCGCTCGACAGGCCATTCTTCTCGAGGATCTCGCGAAGGCGCTTGAGGCCCTCCACCTGGATCTGCCGCACCCGCTCCCGGGTCAGGCCGATCTCCAGGCCTACATCTTCCAGCGTGCTGCTCTCGTGGCCGCGCAGGCCAAAGCGGCGAATAACCACCTCGCGCTGCTTGTCGGTCAGCTCCGACAGCCATTGATCGATGCTCTGCGACAGGTCGTCATCCTGTAGCAGCTCGCAGGGATCGGTCGGACGATCATCGGTGAGGGTGTCCAGCAGGGTTTTATCCGAATCCGGACCCAGCGAGACGTCGACCGAAGAAACCCGTTCGTTCAGGCCCAGCATGCGCTTGACCTCACCCACCGGTTTTTCCAGCAGGTTGGCGATTTCTTCGGGTGAAGGTTCGTGGTCGAGCTTTTGCGTAAGCTCCCGTGCAGCCCGCAGGTACACGTTGAGCTCCTTGACCACATGGATCGGCAACCGGATGGTCCGGGTCTGATTCATGATCGCGCGCTCGATGGTCTGACGAATCCACCAGGTCGCGTAGGTCGAGAAGCGGAAGCCGCGCTCGGGATCGAACTTTTCCACTGCGCGGATCAATCCAAGGTTGCCCTCTTCGATCAAATCCAGCAGCGACAGACCCCGATTGACGTAACGCCGGGCGATTTTCACCACCAATCGCAGGTTACTTTCAATCATGCGCTTGCGCCCGGCGGGATCGCCACTTTGCGACAAGCGCGCAAAATGAACTTCTTCCTCCGGGGAGAGCAGTGGGGAAAAGCCGATTTCGTTGAGATACAACTGCGTGGCATCAAGTGCCCGCGTGTAATCGATGTACTTGTGTTGTTTAAGTGACGCAGATTGTTTGGATTTGGAACGAACGGAAGGTGGAGCAGCCCCTTCATCATTCGACATCGAAGAATCCGAATCGATGCCGGCCTCCATAAGGAGAACCTCATCGTCGATGTCAAACTCCGGCACTTCTTTACTGAGAGCCATTGTTATAGTCCTTTGGTGAGTTCGACCCCAAGCTCAAGCGACGCCTTTATCCTTGGCAGCGCTGGAGCCTGTCCCCTCTACGCGACGGAACAGGCTGGCTTACAAATCAACGTCTTGGCAGGAACTGCAGCGGATCCACAGGTTTACCTTGGCGGCGAATCTCAAAATGCAGTTTCACCCGGTCTGTACCCGTTGACCCCATTTCGGCAATTGTCTGTCCGACCTTGACCTGCTGTCCCTCCCGAACCAAAAGCCTGCGGTTATGGCCGTAGGCACTGACGTAGGTTTCGCTGTGTTTGATGATGACTAATTCGCCGTAGCCCCTTAAGCCACTCCCGGCGTAAACCACCGTCCCATCAGACGCAGCTAAAACAGGCTGTCCCAAATCTCCGGCGATATCAATTCCTTTATTCAAACTACCGTTTGAAGAGAATTTTCCAATCAGAATGCCATTAGATGGCCATCCCCAGCCGGTCGGGGCCGGGCCTGCGGGAGGCAGTGGAGCAGGCGCTGACTTGTTGCCGACGGACGGTGCAGCCCCCGTAGAACCGGTGGTTGTAGTGGTCGTCGTGCCATTTGCCTGGCGCCGGATTACCGTGGTTTTACTCGACGAGGAAGGCGAAGAACTGCTGCTGCTCACCACCGCGGTCGGCGTTGAACCGGTGCGGCCATCGAAGCGAATTGTCTGACCCGGATGGATCGTATACGGCGTAGGAATATTGTTCCGGGCCGCGAGGGCTTTGTAGTCCCAGCCGTAGCGAAATGCGATCGAAAACATCGTATCGCCCGGACGGACTACATACTGGCCAGTCGTTACGGTAGGACGCTGCGCCACCGCGTTGTTGCGATCGACCACGCGCACATTGTTCGATTTGGTGCTGGAGCAACCCACCAGCAAGGTGCTCAAGACAAGGCCAGTCACCAGGCGCTGAAAGCTCGTGTTACCCATACGCTGCGCAATGACTGTGAGACTCACCCGCCGCTCCCTTTGTGGTGGCTGAAAAATTTGGAATGCCGGATTTCGGCACGAGGTGTCGCAAGTATAACGGGCCGAATCGGCTTTACCTTTAATGAAGCGAAATCGCTTCGCGCACACGTTTGCAAGCTGACAATCTGCGCGTTTAAACCATCGTTGCCGGAGTAAGACATGGGCGAACGAAAGGAATTCAGCGCCTGCCAATAAATGCTCAGGCCAGTGGCCCGTTGAGCAAAGGCACGAAGCGAACAGCACCTAGAACATGTCGGGAAAAGCCATTTTCTTCGCGCACGATCAGCATCAGTTGCTGGACTTCTCCGGCGCCGACCGGAATCACCAGACGCCCACCCGGTGCCAGTTGATCGAGCAACGCTTGCGGTACATCGGTGGCTACCGCCGTGACGATGATGCCGTTGTACGGTGCCAGTGCTGGCCAGCCTTCCCAACCATCGCCCCAACGAAACACCACATTGCGCAGGTTCAATTCGACCAGGCGCTCCTTGGCGCGGTCCTGCAGTACCTTGATGCGCTCCACCGAGAACACCCGCTCGACAAGTTGCGACAATACAGCGGTCTGATACCCGGAGCCGGTGCCGATCTCCAGCACTTTATCCAGCGGTCCCGCCTCCAACAGCAGCTCGCTCATGCGTGCCACCATATAAGGCTGGGAAATGGTCTGGTTGTTGCCGATCGGCAGCGCCGTGTCTTCGTAAGCGCGATGAGCCAGCGCTTCATCGACGAACAGGTGACGCGGGGTGCGGCGAATGACCTCCAGCACTTTGGCGTTTGATACGCCTTCTTCATATAAACGCTGGATCAGGCGCTCGCGGGTGCGCTGGGAGGTCATGCCGATCCCGCTGCGCAATCGATCTTCGTGCTCACGGGCCATCAGCGCAGTCCCTCCAGCCAGCCATCAAGGTTCCTGAAAGCATCGTTGAAGGTGCGATCGAGCTGCAACGGCGTGATGGACACATAGCCCTGCATCACCGCATGAAAGTCGGTGCCCGGCCCGCCGTCTTCGGCATCTCCGGCCGCAGCAATCCAGTAGCCGGCCTTGCCCCGTGGATCGACTACTTTCATCGGCGCCGCCGCACGGGCACGATGGCCGAGACGGGTCAGCTGGATGCCACGAATGTGCTCGATCGGCAGATTGGGAATGTTCACGTTTAGCACCGTGCGCGGCGGCAGATCGAGCCCGGCATGGGCCTCGACCAGTTTGCGCGCAAAGTAAGCCGCCGTTGGCAGATTATCCACCTGACGCGAGACCAGTGAAAAGGCAAATGACGGACGTTCGAGGAAGCGCCCTTCGAGCGCTGCGGCGACTGTCCCGGAATACAGCACGTCATCACCCAGATTGGCCCCGAGGTTGATCCCGGAAACCACCATGTCCGCCTCGCGCTCCAGCAAGCCGTTCAGCCCCAGGTGCACGCAGTCGGTCGGTGTGCCGTTGAGGCTGATGAAGCCGTTGGCCAGATATTGCGGATGCAGCGGACGGTCAAGCGTCAGCGAACTGCTGGCGCCGCTTTTGTCCTGTTCAGGGGCGATAACCACGCATTCGGTGTAATCCGCCAGCGCAGCATAAAGCGCGGCAAGACCGGGTGCGGTTACCCCATCGTCGTTAGAAATCAGAATACGCATGGGCTGTCCGTCTGCCCAAACTGACTCAGGAGTCGCCAGGCTTTAGCCGCGACAGTGATATCGGTTATGCCGTCGGCGGCCGCGCGTT
>NZ_JBIUVX010000046.1:2541-9440 GCF_044743175.1 Pseudomonas sp. NPDC087690 | reverse complement strand
TCGCGCACCAATACGGTGGCGAAGCATCCGGCCGGGAGGACGAATTCCAGTTGCAGAATGTCAGGCTGGGGATAATGCCACGTCAACTCGCCAATGGGCAGCCGCAGGATGCGACGTTCGTGGCTCATGCCGGCGTGAATCAACCAATCTCGCAGCTCGGCTTCACCGGCGGCAATTTCCTGCTCCAGTTCATGGACAGCGCCTGCGGTCGGCGAGTCACCTTCGCCCCACTGCGGACCTGTCGGGTGCAGATCGAGAATCGCCAGGCGCGGGTCACTGCATTCAGCTTCACCGGCCGGAAAAAAGCTGCGGCTGTCGGTGAACGCCAGCAGATCGCCAACCTGAGCTTTTTGCCAAGTGCCATCAGCCACACGCGCCGCCAGCACTTTGTTGAAGAGAAAGCTGCGCGCCGTCGACAGCAGACGCGAACGCACGTTGCGCTGCTCCGGCAAGGCTTTACGCGCTGCCCACGAACGCGCATCGACGACGTTACCGCCGTCATGGCCGAAACGCTGGGCGCCGAAATAATTGGGGATGCCTTGCTGGGCGATCAGTTGCAGACGTTGTTCAATCGCGTCTTTATCGCCAGTGAACTGAGTCAGGCGCAAGGTGAAACCGTTGGCCGAGTGCGCACCGCGTTGCAGCTTGCGTTTATGGCGAGTGGTCTTGAGGATCTTCAGCGTATCGTTTTCCGCCGCCGACAGGTCCGGATCAGCCTTGCCCGGCAGTTGCACGCTGAACCATTGGCGGGTCAGCGCCTGACGATCCTTGAGGCCGGCATAGCTGACGGTACGCAGCGGCACGCCGGCAGCCTTGGCGATACGCCGAGCGGCTTCTTCAGTGTTGAGGCCACGCTTTTCGACCCAGATCCACAGGTGCTCGCCGTCGCCGCTGAACGGGATATCGAGCACTTCATCGACCTGGAAATCTTCAGCGATAGCTTTCAGTACTGCGCTGCCGAGAGGTTCGCCATAAGCACGCGGGCCGAGCAATTGCAGTTCGTTCATGCGCGCAGCAACAAGGCAACGGAGTGCACGGCAATGCCTTCTTCGCGACCGACAAAGCCAAGCTTTTCGGTGGTGGTAGCTTTCACGTTCACTTGATCCAACTCAACTTGAAGATCCGCCGCGATCAGCGCGCGCATCGATTCGATATGCGGCGCCATTTTTGGCGCCTGGGCAACGATGGTGTTATCGACGTTGCCGACCTTCCAGCCTTTGCCATGGATCAGCGCGACCACATGACGCAGCAGCGCACGACTGTCGGCGCCCTTGAATTGCGGGTCGGTGTCCGGGAAGTGTTTGCCGATATCACCCAGCGCCGCAGCGCCGAGCAAGGCATCGCTCAAGGCGTGCAGCAGGACGTCACCGTCGGAATGAGCGAGCAGCCCGAAGCTGTGTGCGATGCGCACGCCGCCCAGAGTAATGAAATCGCCTTCAGCGAAACGGTGCACATCGTAGCCGTGGCCAATACGCATAAAAAAACGCCCCGATTTTTGTCAGGGCGTGATTCTACCTGCATTAACCGCGCAGGGCGCGTGCGTGATGCTGCAAGTGGTCGTCTATGAAGCTTGAGATGAAGAAATAGCTGTGGTCGTAGCCCGGTTGCAGGCGCAACGTCAGTGGATGGCCCGCTTGTTTTGCTGCTTGTTGCAAGGCTTCGGGTTTGAGCTGGGTAGCGAGGAAGTCATCGCGATCGCCTTGATCGACCAGCAGCGGCAGTTTTTCGTGCGCTTCGGCGATCAGCGCACAGGCATCCCACTCCTTCCACTTCGAACGGTCTTCGCCCAGGAAACGGGAAAAGGCTTTTTGCCCCCATGGGCAATCCATAGGATTGTTGATCGGCGAAAACGCCGACACCGATTGATAGCGACCCGGATTGCGCAACGCACAGACCAACGCACCGTGGCCGCCCATGGAGTGGCCGCTGATGCTGCGTTTGTCCGAAGCGGGGAAATGCGCCTCAACCAGTGAAGGCAATTCCTGCACGACATAGTCATGCATCCGATAGTGGCGCGACCAAGGCTCCTGCGTGGCATTCAGATAGAACCCGGCGCCTAGACCGAAATCCCACGCGCCATCCGGATCACCCGGTACATCCGGTCCACGCGGGCTAGTGTCCGGGGCGACAATGATCAAACCCAGTTCGGCGGCCATGCGCATCGCGCCAGCCTTCTGCATGAAGTTTTCATCGGTGCAGGTCAGGCCCGACAGCCAGTACAGCACCGGCAGTTTTCCGCCCTGCTCCGCCTGCGGTGGCAGGTACACAGCAAACACCATGTCGCAGCCGAGCACGTCGGAGCGATGGCGATAGCGTTTGTGCCAACCGCCGAAACTCTTCTGACAGGAGATGTTTTCCAGACTCATGTAAAGACTCCTACGCGGTCACGGCAACAAGCCTTCACGAATTGCTGCCATGTCCCAACGATTGATCAGAAATGAATGACGGTACGGATGCTTTTGCCTTCGTGCATCAGGTCGAACGCCTTGTTGATGTCTTCCAGGCCCATGGTGTGGGTGATGAACGTATCCAGCGGGATCTCGCCGCTCTGGGCCATGTCGACGTAGCTTGGCAATTCGGTACGACCACGAACACCGCCGAATGCCGAACCACGCCAGACGCGACCGGTCACCAACTGGAACGGACGGGTAGCGATTTCCTGGCCGGCACCGGCGACACCGATGATCACCGATTCGCCCCAACCTTTATGACAGCACTCAAGGGCTGCACGCATCAGTTGCACATTACCGATGCACTCGAAGGAGAAGTCGACGCCGCCATCGGTCATGTCGACGATCACCTCCTGGATCGGACGATCGAAATCTTTCGGGTTCACGCAGTCGGTTGCGCCGAGTTGTTTGGCGATCTCGAATTTGGCCGGGTTGATGTCGATGGCGATGATGCGCGCAGCCTTGGCTTTCACTGCGCCGATCACCGCTGACAGGCCGATACCACCCAGACCGAAGATGGCCACGGTGTCACCCGGTTTGACCTTGGCGGTGTTGAGCACGGCACCGATACCGGTGGTGACGCCACAGCCGAGCAGGCAGACCTTTTCCAGCGGTGCATCCTTGGAGATCTTGGCCACAGAGATTTCCGGCAACACGGTGTATTCCGAGAACGTCGAAGTACCCATGTAGTGGAAAATCGTTTCGCCTTTGTAAGAAAAACGCGAAGTGCCGTCCGGCATCAGACCTTTGCCCTGAGTGGCGCGAATCGCCTGACACAGGTTGGTCTTGCCCGACTTACAGAATTTGCACTGACCGCATTCCGGGGTGTACAGCGGAATCACGTGATCGCCGACGGCAACCGAGGTCACGCCTTCGCCGATCGCTTCAACGATGGCGCCGCCTTCGTGACCGAGGATCGACGGGAAGATGCCTTCCGGATCCGCGCCGGACAGGGTGTAGGCGTCAGTGTGGCAAACCCCGGAAGCCACCACGCGCAGCAGCACTTCACCGGCCTTGGGCATGGCGACATCGACTTCTACGATTTCCAGCGGCTTTTGGGCCTCGAAGGCAACGGCGGCGCGCGACTTGATCATGCTGACTCTCCAGTGAATCCATTGAATAAAAAAACCAGACAAGGAGTGTAATACATGGCCTTACGATGAATAATCAGGACAAAAGCAAAACATTATTGCCATACAGGGATAATCCCGATGTCCGAAAATCGCTGGGAAGGTATCGACGAGTTCGTCGCCGTTGCCGAATGCAACCAGTTCACCGCCGCTGCCGAGCGCCTTGGGGTTTCTTCCTCCCATGTCAGCCGACAAATCGTACGATTGGAGGAGCGGCTTCAGACGCGTCTGCTTTATCGCAGTACCCGTCGCGTGACACTGACCGAGGCGGGGCAAACCTTTCTGCAACATTGCCAACGCTTGCAGGACGGTCGCGAAGAGGCGTTGCGAGCGGTCGGCGATCTGACCAGCGAACCGAAAGGCATGCTGCGCATGACCTGCGCGGTGGCTTACGGCGAACGCTTCATCGTGCCGCTGGTCACGCGTTTCATGGGGCTTTATCCGCAGCTGCGCATCGATATCGAATTGAGCAACCGCCAGCTCGATCTGGTGCATGAAGGATTGGACCTGGCTATTCGTTTGGGGCGGCTGCAGGATTCGCGGTTGGTCGCGACGCGGCTGGCGCCTCGTCGGATGTTTCTCTGCGCGTCACCGTCCTACGTTGAGCGGTATGGCCGCCCACACAGTTTGTCGGAACTGAGCCGGCATAATTGCCTGATCGGCAGCTCGGACATCTGGCAGCTTGAGCAGAATGGGCGGGAGTTTTCTCAGCGCGTGCAGGGAAACTGGCGTTGCAACAGTGGGCAGGCGGTGCTGGATGCGGCGTTACAGGGCGTCGGGCTGTGTCAGTTGCCGGATTATTACGTGTTGGAGCATCTGCACAGTGGCGCGTTGATTTCGTTGCTGGAGGCGCATCAGCCGCCGAATACGGCGGTGTGGGCGCTGTATCCGCAGCAGCGGCATTTGTCGCCGAAGGTGCGCAAGCTGGTGGATTTTTTGAAGGTGGGGTTGGCTGAGCGGCCGGAGTATCGAGGTTGAAAAGCAAAAGATCGCAGCCTTCGGCAGCTCCTACAGAGGCATGCAATCCCATGTAGGAGCTGCCGAAGGCTGCGATCTTTTAGCGGCGATTCGCCCAACGCTGGCGCAACCATTCGAGATCTTCCGGCCGGGTAACCTTGAGGTTATCCGCGCGCCCTTCGATCAGTCGCGGCTTCAGCCCCGCCCACTCCATCGCCGACGCTTCGTCAGTAATCACGGCATCCGCAACCAGACTGTCCGCCAACGCCCGATGCAACGCACCGAGGCGAAACATCTGCGGTGTATACGCCTGCCAGATCACACTGCGATCGACGGTTTCCACCACCCGACCGTGCTTGTCGACCCGTTTCAAGGTGTCGCGCGCAGGCACTGCGAGCAATCCGCCGACCGGATCATCCGCCAGTTCATCGAGTAACTTGTCGAGATCTTCGCGACTCAGATTCGGTCGTGCCGCATCGTGCACCAGTACCCAATCTTCATCATCGGCACCCTGCGCATGCAGGTGCAGCAAGGCATTGAGCACCGAGCCAGAACGCTCGGCCCCGCCTTCAACGCGCTGAATACGCGAGTCGCTGACGCAGGCCAGATTCGGCCAATAAGGATCATCAACAGCAAGACTGACCACCAAACCCTTGAGGCTTGGGTGATCGAGGAAACAGCCGAGGCTGTGTTCGAGAATTGTGCGCCCGCCCAGTTGCAGGTATTGCTTGGGACGGTCCGCGGCCATTCGGGCACCGACGCCCGCGGCAGGAATCACGGCCCAGAAGGCCGGCAGGGAATTGATCATTGGGCCAACTGGTAAAGGGTTTCGCCGTCCTTGACCATGCCCAGCTCGTGACGAGCCCGTTCTTCAACGGTCTCCATACCTTTCTTCAACTCGCTGACTTCAGCGTCCATCACTCGGTTGCGCTCCAGCAAACCCTCGTTCTCGGCGTGTTGATCAGCAATCTGCTGATTCAGCTCGGCGACCTGCGCCAGACTGCCATTGCCCACCCACAGGCGGTACTGCAGACCGGCCAGCAGCAGGAGCAAAACGAGAAACAACCAGTAAGGACTGCGCATCGAATATCAGGTATCCAGTGAAAAAAGACAGCCACGCCAAAACTTTGAAGCATCTGATAGCACGAAGCCTGGAAAGATCCAGGCTTGTGCTTTAAGGCATCAGATTAGTGGCAAATCCATCGCTGTCACGACTTTTTCGACACAATCCGGTGTCCTTTTATCAGTTGGTACTCAGCCGCGGAACTCGCTGCGACCGTTGTACTTGGCTTTGCCATTCAACTGCTCTTCGATACGCAGCAGTTGGTTGTACTTGGAAACGCGGTCGGAACGGCACAGCGAACCGGTCTTGATCTGGCCAGCCGAGGTGCCCACAGCCAGGTCGGCAATGGTCGAATCTTCGGTTTCGCCGGAACGGTGCGAGATCACTGCGGTGTAACCGGCAGCCTTGGCCATCTGGATGGCTTCCAGGGTTTCGGTCAGGGTGCCGATCTGGTTGAACTTGATCAGGATCGAGTTGGCGATCTTTTTATCGATGCCTTCTTTCAGGATCTTGGTGTTGGTCACGAACAGATCGTCGCCCACCAGTTGAACCTTCTCGCCGATCTTGTCGGTAAGGATCTTCCAGCCAGCCCAGTCGGACTCGTCCAGGCCGTCTTCGATCGAGATGATCGGGTAACGCTCGGTCAGACCTTTCAGGTAGTCGGCGAAACCTTCAGCGGTGAACACCTGACCTTCGCCGGACAGGTTGTATTTGCCGTCTTCGTAGAACTCGCTTGCCGCGCAGTCCAGTGCCAGGGTCACGTCGGTGCCCAGCTTGTAACCGGCGTTGGCGACAGCTTCGGAGATCACTTTCAGCGCGTCTTCGTTGGACGCCAGGTTTGGTGCGAAACCGCCTTCGTCGCCAACGGCAGTGCTCAGGCCACGGGCCTTCAGCACAGCTTTCAAGTGATGGAAAATCTCGGTGCCCATGCGCAGACCTTCCGAGAAAGACTTGGCGCCAACCGGCTGCACCATGAATTCCTGGATGTCGACGTTGTTATCGGCGTGCTCGCCACCGTTGATGATGTTCATCATCGGTACCGGCATCGAGTAGACACCCGGCGTGCCGTTGAGGTTGGCGATGTGTGCGTACAGCGGCAGGTCCTGATCCTGCGCAGCAGCCTTGGCCGCAGCCAGGGACACGGCGAGGATGGCGTTGGCGCCCAGGGTCGCTTTGTTTTCGGTACCGTCGAGCTTGATCATCGCGTGATCCAGGGCTTTCTGGTCGCTTTGGTCGGTGCCCAGCAGCAGATCGCGGATCGGACCCTTGATGTTTGCTAACGCGTTTAGCACGCCCATG
>NZ_JBIUVX010000046.1:0-2531 GCF_044743175.1 Pseudomonas sp. NPDC087690 | reverse complement strand
GCCACGGGAGTCGAGAACTTCACGACCTTTGATGTCGACGATTTTTGCCATTGTTGTAAACACTCCAAAGTTGACGAAAACGACGCAGCTAGAGGAAATCTTTTTACCGTCGGCAAGGGGTGTGCAGCGGGCAGACTTGCAGACGATAACGCTCATGCCCGAGGGCATGAGCGACAAATCGTGCGGTACTTTACCGGAGAATTGAGTGTTACGCGGTTTCTACCGTCGGAAAACTCTTCACCAGTTCGTCCAAAGCTTTGAGCTGGGCCAGAAATGGCTCCAGTTTGTCCAGACGCAAGGCGCAAGGGCCGTCGCATTTGGCATTGTCCGGATCCGGGTGAGCTTCGAGGAACAGACCCGCCAGCGACTGGCTCATGCCGGCCTTGGCCAGATCCAGAACCTGTGCACGGCGACCGCCGGCGGAATCGGCACGACCACCCGGCATTTGCAGGGCGTGGGTCACGTCGAAGAATACCGGGTACTCGAACTGCTTCATGATGCCGAAGCCGAGCATGTCGACCACGAGGTTGTTGTAGCCGAAGCTCGAACCACGCTCGCAGAGGATCAGTTGATCGTTACCCGCTTCTACGCACTTGTTCAGGATGTGTTTCATTTCCTGAGGCGCGAGGAACTGGGCTTTCTTGATGTTGATCACTGCATTGGTCTTGGCCATCGCGACGACCAGATCGGTCTGGCGCGACAGGAAGGCCGGCAGTTGAATGATGTCGCAGACCTCAGCGACGACCGCGGCCTGATCAGGCTCGTGGACGTCGGTGATGATCGGCACGCCGAAGGCTTGTTTGATGTCCTGGAAGATGCGCATGCCCTCTTCCAGGCCAGGACCACGATAGGAGGTCACAGAAGACCGGTTGGCCTTGTCGAAACTGGCCTTGAACACATAAGGGATACCGAGTTTCTCGGTGACCTTCACGTATTCCTCGCAAACCTGCATGGCCATGTCACGGCTTTCCAGCACGTTCATGCCGCCGAACAGCACCATGGGTTTGTCGTTGGCAATCTCGATGTCGCCGACGCGGATGATCTTCTGTGCCATCGGGGTTACGCCTTCTTCTGGTGTTGAGCCAACGCTGCTTTGACGAAACCGCTGAACAGCGGGTGGCCATCGCGCGGTGTCGAGGTGAACTCAGGGTGGAACTGGCAAGCGACGAACCATGGGTGATCGGCCGCTTCTACCACTTCAACCAGCGCTGCGTCAGCCGAGCGACCGGAGATTTTCAGGCCGGCTTCGATCAGTTGTGGCAGTAGCTTGTTGTTCACTTCGTAACGGTGACGGTGACGCTCGACAATCACATCCTTGGCGTAACAGTCGTGCACCTTGGAGCCAGCTTCAAGCAGGCATTCCTGAGCGCCGAGGCGCATGGTGCCGCCCAGGTCGGACGCTTCGGTACGCACTTCAACGGCGCCGGTCGCGTCTTCCCACTCGGTGATCAGACCGACAACCGGGTGACCGCTGGCGCGGTCGAACTCGGTGGAGTTGGCGTCTTTCCAGCCCATGACGTTACGAGCGAACTCGATGACCGCCACTTGCATGCCCAGGCAGATACCCAGGTAGGGAACCTTGTTTTCGCGAGCGTACTGCACGGCAGTGATCTTGCCTTCCACGCCGCGCAGACCGAAGCCGCCCGGTACGAGGATCGCGTCGACACCTTCGAGCAGCGCAGTGCCTTGGTTTTCGATGTCTTCGGAGTCGATGTAACGCAGGTTGACCTTGGTGCGGTTGCTGATGCCGGCATGACTCATCGCTTCGATCAGCGACTTGTAGGCGTCCAGCAGTTCCATGTACTTGCCGACCATGGCAATCGTCACTTCGTGTTCCGGGTTCAGCTTGGCGTCAACCACCGCTTCCCACTCGGACAGATCGGCACTACCGCACTGCAGACCGAAACGCTCAACGACGAAATCGTCCAGACCCTGCGAGTGCAGGATGCCTGGGATCTTGTAGATGGTGTCGGCGTCTTCCAGCGCGATCACCGCACGTTCTTCAACGTTGGTGAACTGAGCGATCTTGCGACGCGACGAGACGTCGATCGGGTGATCGGAACGGCACACCAGCACGTCTGGTTGCAGACCGATCGAACGCAGTTCTTTTACCGAGTGCTGAGTTGGCTTGGTCTTGGTCTCGCCAGCGGTGGCGATGTACGGAACAAGCGTCAGGTGCATCAGCATCGCGCGCTTGGCGCCGACTTCGAAACGCAGTTGACGGATCGCTTCGAGGAACGGTTGCGACTCGATGTCACCGACGGTGCCACCGATTTCGACCATGGCCACGTCAGCATCGCCAGCACCCTTGATGATGCGGCGCTTGATTTCGTCGGTGATGTGCGGAATCACCTGGATGGTTGCACCCAGGTAGTCACCACGGCGCTCTTTGCGCAGCACGTGTTCGTAGACACGGCGAGTGGTGAAGTTGTTGTTCTGGGTGATGGTCGTGCGGATGAACCGCTCGTAGTGGCCCAGGTCCAGGTCGGTCTCGGCGCCGTCGTGGGTGTCGATGACTTCACCGTGCTGGT
>NZ_JBIUVX010000045.1:0-37081 GCF_044743175.1 Pseudomonas sp. NPDC087690 | reverse complement strand
CTCCTTGCGGAATAATTTAAGGTGCCCGGGAGGCGAAATCGCCCGGTGGGTGGCTGACTGTTATCAAGGAGCGTGCCAACAAATGCGCCGCCCTTACGGGCCGGGGTGATGGCGGTTTTTTGCGGGCGGACTGGCAAAAAAAACGGAGAGACCAAGGCGAAAGTGCGCAAGAAGTTGCGCAGTACTGCGCAACTTCTTGCGCACTTGGCTGCAGGCCATGACAGGCCTGGCCTGCAGCGAATTTAAGGGCGAAATATTACGAGCATGTGCGCAACTTCTTGCGCAGTATGGCAATAGGCCGCGCCGGGCATTTGAAGGCGTCAAACTTTTCGCGCCCAGCTTGCGAACATCACATCACCGACGTACACGCCTGAAGAGGCTGAACGTTCCTGATCCAGACGCTCTTGCAACGTTTCAATTCCGACCTCTTCCGCGCTGGCGACGCCTAGTGCGAGGATTCGCGGCAAGCACGCTTGAACAATGGCGCCAAGGCTGTAGGGGCTATCAGGGGTTTGTATCAGGCATTCGGCGCGCACGCTTTCTACGGTCAAGCCTGCCTGAGTGAAAATACGGTGTAGATTGAAACCGATGTGTAAATCCGCGCCTTCGCGAGCAATCATTTCCTGTATCCAGAACTGCGCTCTTTTATGCAACGGGAAAGGGTCCACGCTTGCAGGCGCCATCGTCGTATCGTGTTCTTGAAAGACCATGACGCCGCCGGGACGCAAGCGGTTCGACAGCGCTCGGATCGTCGCCACAGCATCCCTTTGATACATCAGGACGCGCCTCCCTACGATGGCATCAAAAGTACCAAGCGAATCCTGCAGCTCCAGAAGCTCGCACTGGATGAACGTTAGTGAAGGGTAACCATGTGCGGCGCTACGCTGGCGTGCGATGGCAATGGCATGGGCGTCATGATCAACGCCGATGACCTCTCCATTCCCTCCCGCCAGATCACACAACAAAACAGAAACATCACCCGAGCCGCAACCCACGTCCAGGATTCGCATCCCTTTTCCGATGCCCGCGTCGATCAGCAAACGCGTGGTGAAGTCGAGTCGGTTGATCGACATTACTAAGCCTCTCTGAATGTTCTGAAAAGTCTATGGTATGCACTTCGGCCAACACGCCGCTTGAGGTCGATAGCACCCGTCGCGAACGGCGGCTCTCGACCTCAAGGATCAGGCAGCACCCAGCATTGCTTCATCCTTCGCCATCGCACGTTTAAAGGCGTCGCGGCTCGTTAACTTCTCGGCGTAAGCGAGGAACGCAGCTCTGGGTGGCAAGGTTTGCAAGCCTAGTCCCCAGCCGATGTGGGAGCCAACATAAACATCCGCAGCGGTGAAGTGTTCACCGGCAATAAAGGGATGCGCCAGCACCGCGCGTTCGAGCTGATCCACGGTGCGCTCATAGCTTCCGTAGCCAAAGAAAAACTCCTGTTCCGGCTTCGGATTGAAACCGGCGCGGTGGTTAGTCACCGCCTGTTCCAGAGGCCCCGCAGCAAAAAACAGCCAGCGGTAATAAGCGGCACGATCCACCGCCGCAGGAGCCAGCCCGGCTTCGGGAAATGCGTCGGCCAGATACGCACAGATGGCGGCAGTTTCTGTTATGGTTTGCCCGTTATGCACCAGCGCGGGGATCTTTCCCATCGGGTTCACGTCGCGAAAAAAACCGACGCGTGAATCATCAGCATCGGCCAGCGTCGGCGCGGCCAGCGCGGCACCACCCCAACGGTCAGTCTGACTGATCGACTGGTAATCCATAATCACCGTCTCATAGGTGCAGCCGATTTCTTCGAGCATCCAGCGCACCATGCGTCCGCGTGAATTGGGGTTGGTGTAGAAAGTCATTGTCATCGTGAGCTCCTTTTGGCTCTGTTTGTTGACGACAATGGTAAGAGCGAAGCTGCATCAGCCCGTGGGCGGTTTACGCCAGAATACTTGCGGAACGCGCCATTAGCGGCGCGTAGCATTACGCATTGCCGCCCTCCTGCGGTTCGGAGCTTAGAAATGTCGCACCTTCACCCCAGCGCCGAACGGTGTAAATTGCCCAGGGTGTTCTGGCAGTCGATAGAGCAACTGGGCCTGGATCCCTCGTTGATTCAGCAGCACGCTCAACTGCCCCATGATCTTCACCTTAACGAGTCTGCCTTTGTCAGCACCCATCAACTGTTTGCCGTCTGGAACGCCATCGAAGTGCTTTCGGCGGATCCTGCCTTCGCGATAAAGATGGTTCGCGACACACCTAGCGCGAAACACAAACTGGCGTTCCTCACTGCGTTATATGCGGCTGACTTTCGTGACGGCCTCGCTCGGTTGGCGCGCTTCCAGCGTCTATGTAGCCCCGACAAACTTTGCATCGACGAGCGCGAGGGCACTGTTTCACTCACGATTCAGTGGCCTTCCGGCACGGGGCCGGCGCCTTATCTCTCAGTCGAGGCGTGCTTTGCCTTGGCACTGGAACTCGGTCGACGAGGCACCGGCAAACACATTGAGCCTCTGTCATTGAGCTTGAGAAGGCCCCAGCAAATGCTGGAAACGCACTCAAGTTATTTCGCCTGCCCCATTCTCTACGGCGCTGCCAGGGACGAATTGATCCTTCGCACCTCTGACATCGGTCTGGCTTTTCTTGAGCACAACCCGGAAGTGCTGCACATGATGACCCCCGGCCTCACCACCGCAATTCGCGCGATTGAAGCGCCAGTTGGCTTTTG
The DNA here is from genome assembly GCF_044743175.1 of Pseudomonas sp. NPDC087690. Classification (NCBI taxonomy): domain Bacteria; kingdom Pseudomonadati; phylum Pseudomonadota; class Gammaproteobacteria; order Pseudomonadales; family Pseudomonadaceae; genus Pseudomonas; species Pseudomonas sp. NPDC087690. Next base: position 34,368 of record NZ_JBIUVX010000045.1, on the reverse strand, counting down.
TGAGCAGGCCATTGAAGTGCTGAAACGCGCACTGGCGGGCGGGCGGCCAAGTTTGCAATTCCTCGCCCGTGAACTCTTGCAGAGCGAGCGCACGTTGCAACGACGATTAGCGTGCGAGGGTACAACGTTCAGCGCTCTGCTCAACGAGGCCCGGCGCCAGGTGGGATTACTCCTGTTGGCTGATACTGGCCTTGAGCTGAAAGAGGTGGCGTATCTGCTTGGCTACGAGGACGTCAACTCTTTCCATCGGGCTTTTCGGCAGTGGGAAAAGATTTCGCCCGCTCAGTGGCGACGTTTCAATGCCTGAAGCATGGCGCTGGCCATAGGCGCAAAGGCATGACTGCTTATGGCCGAAGACCTCGCCGCGACGGCTGAGAGTTCCTGTGGCAAGACCCTGCCTCGGTCAAGGACGCCGATGCTTGGCAGCGTCTTTGGTTTGAACTGGAGATCATCAACGGGCTTGCGTTGGCGCAATGGGAAGATGAGGGAAAGCCAGATGACTGGTCACGCAGCTGGAGCAAAGACTATCGACAAGAAGCGGCCGCCCTGGCGACTGAACTGGTAGCAATGCTTGGCGATGCAGATTCATCTGCCACCTGACTGGCGGTGCCCGCGGTAAAGCGGGCACCGTTTCCTGTATGGGAAAAGGGCTAGACGCCTGCTTACCAGTTGTAACTCACTTTGGCGGTAATCTCGCGACCCGGATTGTAGAAGTTCGCTGTGCCGGAACCGACCACGTGCTGCTCATCCAGCAGGTTGCTGAGGTTCACCGCAAGGTCGGTGCCCTTGGCGATCTTGTAGTTGAACGCGGCGTCGAACAGCGTGGTGCCATCGCTTTTGCCAGAGTTGGCTGCATCGAAGTAGTAAGAGCCGACATAGCGCGCACCCAAGCCAACGCTGACATCAGTGGCAGGCACGTCGTAATAACTCCAGAGCGAAGCGGAATGCTTGGGTGCCGTGGCGAACTCATTACCCTTCAAGGAGCTACCGTCGTACAACGAGCCGCGCTGTACCTCGGACTCCATATAGGAATAACCACCGATCAGGCTGAGGTTCTGCGTCACCTGAGCCTTGGCTTCCAGGTCGAGGCCACGCGCCCGCGACTCGCCCACCGTCTGCTGCTCAATGATGCCGCTCGGCAGCACCACGGCGATGGTGACGTTTTCCTGGGTCAGGTCATAAACGGCTGCGGAGAACAGGGCGTCGATCCCCATAGGCGAATACTTCACGCCCACTTCGTACTGCCGGCCCGTCTGCGGTGTTACACCAACCTGCGGCGGCGAGACGGATTCCACCATGCTCACATAGGTGGACACCTCATCGTTGACGATATAGGTCAACGCACCTCGGTAGGAGGTTTCGGAGAAGGTGTCTTTCTCAGTGGATTCCAGGCCTTTGCTGGTCAGGTCCATCGAGTCGTTGCGCACGCCGCCGGTGACGATGAACCGCTCGTAGAACGACAGGTTCTGCTGGAGGAATACGGCCTTGGTGGTCGCGTCTCGCTTGTTCACGGCATACGGCGCGATTGAGCGTGAAACGCCGGTAAACACAGGGTTTGCAATATCAATGGAGGTAGTCGGAGCGTAGACCGAGCTTTCCTTGGTGGTCGAATCGAGGTACTCGACGCCCACCAGGCTGCTGCTGTCGATGTTCTCGAAGCGGGCATCGTATTGCAGCATCAGATTGCCGTTGAACTGGTCGGCTTCGGTGTCCGTTCCAAACTGATAGCGGTCAACGATGGTGCCGACACGTGCGGCGCTGTCGCTGAGGTAAACGTAGCCAAAATCATCAGTCAACTTGCTGTAACGCAGATTGCTGCGCAGTACGAAACCGTTGTCGAAGTCATGGGTGACGTTACCGCTGAGGCTGGTGCGCTCGACATCGTGAAAGTTGTAGCTGGGCTCGCCATAAAACTTCTTGCGGTCGTATTCCTTGTCCAGCGGATAGCCACCGCTGTTTGGCGAACTTTCGGTTTTCAGGTAGTCCAGAATCATCGTCGCCGACGTGTAATCCGTCGGTGCCCAAGTGAGGCCACCCATAAACAACTGGTTGTCGTCCTGCGAGTGGTCGTACTCGCGGTCGCTGTTTTGGCCTTTGGCAGTAAAGCGGCCAGCCAGGGTTTTCTCGTCGTTCAGCGCATCCCCGACATCGATGCCTGTCTCGACATGGTCAAACGAACCGTAGGTCACATAGCCTTGGCCAAACTGCTCGAAGCGCGGCTGTTTGGTCACGAAATTCACCGAACCGCCCGGGTCCGCCGGTCCAAACAGCGTGGAGTTGGCGCCACGCAGAATCTCGATGCGCTCGTAAGCGAATGGATCTTCGCGTACGCCGCGCATCGAACTCAGGGTCAAGCCGTCACGGTAAGTGGTGGCCTGGAAGCCACGGATCTGGAAGTAGTCGTTGCGGTCATCCGTACCATAGAAGTCAGTGATCACGCCGGGTGTGTATTGCAGCGCTTCTTCCGTGGTGCTGACGCTGCGCTGTTCCATTTCCTTGTTGGTCACAACCGACACCGATGCCGGTGTATTGAGAATGCTGGTGGCCACTTTGCCGCCAACCCAGAGCTCCTTGGCGACCACCGAGTTGGCGTCGTCGTCGGCACTGACCCTGACCTTGGCGTTGATGATGAGGGGCGCAAGGCGGTAGTCCTCGACGTCGGTTGCGTCGAGTTCGAGCGGGCCGGCAGGCTTTGGCTGAGGTGTCAGCAGGTAAGCGGTCGGGCCTTGCTGCTCGATCTGCAATTGGCTCCCCTGCAGCAACGATGACAGCGCTGCCGACGTATCGAGCGAGCCATTCACGCCAGCGGTGGTGCGGTTCGCAACACTCGACGCATCGAAGGAAAGACTGATGCCAGCCTCACGCGCAAAGCGATCAAGCGCCGGCGCCAGTGGGCCGGCAGCGATGTTCCACTGCTTGACTTGATTGCTGTGGTCAGCGCTCGTCGTTTGCCCCAGCGATGGCAATGCGTAGCTGCTGACAATCAAACCCAACATCGCACCTTGCAAGGCACGATTTAATGGATGGCGCTGTGAAACCGGGGACGAACTCATTTTCTCGCTCCAAGAAAGGACATCGGCAGACTGGCCTGTATTCCGGCCTTCCTAAGAGGTCGAACGAGAATGCGAAACCACCTCATTATTTTTCAGGTGGTTTTGATGGGCTCAGGCAGCAGCGGTCACGGTCACCCAGTAACGGGTTCGGTAATCGATGTGCAAGCGCAGTGACTGCGCGATCAATGCCAGGACCTGATCGTTGTCGGCGAGCTGGAAGGTACCGGAAACGCGACGATCCGCGACCTCTTCGGCACAGCGCAATACCCCGGGACGATAACGCGACAACTCCACGATGAAATCATCGAGACGCATATTGCGCGCACTGATCACTCCGTCACCCCAGCTCCACAGATCGAGGCCGTTGTCGCTGAACGTTCGGGCGCCACTCGATGTGAACAGCAGCTGATTGCCTGCCTGGACGCTGCGGCTCGCAGGCGTTTGACTGAAGCCGGGGAAAACCGTGACTGACCCTTCCTGAGCCGCGACCAGCGTGCCATCGTCACGTTCGCGTGCCAGAAAGCGCGCACTCTGAGCGCGCATGATCCCGTCACGTGATTGCACCCAGAACGGTCGCGCTTGAGGCGAGTGTTGATCGGCGCCGACATTCACGATGATTTCACCACGTCGCAGGATGATCAGGCGTCGCTGGGCGTCGAAATCGCTGTCGACGGCGCTATCGCTATTGAGCTGGATAAGGCTGCCATCATCGAGTTGGAAGCGTCGTTGCTCGCCGGTGCTGCTGCGTTGTTGCGCAAGCATGGCGGGAACGGGTGTGTAGTCGCGGCCGAGCCAGGCTGCCGTGCCAACAGTCGCCAATAGGCCCAGTAGCTTCAGGCTTTCGCGCCGGCGCATTCCCTGATGGGTGCCATTAAGGGTTTGTCGCGCCAGTTGAGCGGGTACGCCGGCAAATTCATCCCCAAGGGTTTCCACACGCTGCCACGCCAACACATGCTCTGGGCGCTGCTGCAGCCAATGCTCAAAAGAGTGCTGTGTTTGTTCATCGGCCAGATTGAAGCGAAGGCGCACCAGCCATTGGATCGCCTGCTCAACGATGGCCGGATCCAGCGCCTGCGGCTCAGGCCTCGACATAACGCAAGCGATAGCAGTGTTGCAGGGCCGTGGCCAGGTCGCGCTCAATCGTCGCGCGGGAAACACCGAGCTTTTCGGCTATTTGCGCGCACGTCAGACCGTCGAGTCGGGCACATAAAAACGCCTGACGAACCCTTGGTTTAAGCAAACTGAGCATGCGGTCTATGCGCTCGAGCGCATCAAGAATCAGCAGCCGGCTTTCTTCCGAGGGAACCTCGTGTTGAGGCAGCAACGTGACGCTTTCCAGATAGGCACGTTCGAGTTCGCGACGACGATACTGATCAATCATCAGTCCGCGGGCGATGCTGCTCAAATAGGCGCGCGGCTCGCGCAAGGGGCTGGACTGACGGGATTTGAGCAGACGTACAAAGGTGTCCTGCGCCAAATCTGCTGCGTTATCGCGACATCCAATGCGTCGGATCAGCCAGCCGTGTAACCACGAGTGGTGGGTGCGATAGAGCAGCCCTAGATCTGCAGTACCTAGCGTTTCGTCGCTGCGCATCGGAATCCCGGAAAGTACACAATTGATAATTAATCGCATTCTACTCACGGGATAGGGCCGGAGGCAAATACGTGGCGCTCAGCGTTCGGATTTGGGCGAATGGGGTCATTCTGAAGGGGGGCGAGTGGAAGGATGCGTCCAGCGATTGGAAGATTTGAACCCTGGCGATTAGCGTGAACGTAAAGGTTTCAGGAGGGATGCGGACCCGTGTAATGGGGCAGCAGGGGCGGGCGGTGGAGTCTTGGTCCGAGCCGCCGGCATTGAGCATGGTAACTCTACGATGCAGATTTTCTACTCGGGTGATTTGCCTAACCCACTGCGCAGAATGCTCCCACGCCAGAAACGACAAAGCCCTGAATAATCAGGGCTTTGTCGGTACAAAATATGGCGGAGGCGATGGGATTCGAACTCATGGACCTGTTACAGTCGACGGTTTTCAAGACCGATATGCAAAGCCAATGAAACCGGGGCCTGTAGCCGCTTTTCGTTACGATACGTTTATTTTTTGACACCTCTACAGCCCGCATTCTACAAGGGGCGGATTTTGAGTTTTGTAACGGTTTTTGGGGCTATTTCGATGGCTTGGCAATGGCGCCAATTCGTCGATAGACGCGCTCGGTAATGTCTCCTTTGGTGTGCCCCAAGAGTAGGCTCGCATCGCCGACGTCGAGGATTTCCGACGCCGCTTTCGGCCTGATGTCTCTGAACTGGAAGCCTCCGATTTTCTCAGCCAGCTGAACATCGCCTTTGTCTTCAGCTTCTTTCTTGGCCCTTTCTCTGGCGTCGTCCCATCGATCGCGAAGCATCTTTGCGGTCATCCGCTTGCCGCGTGCGCTCACGATCAAATAGCTGCAAATGTGCTGAGCATTGCGCACGGCCATTTTCCCGATCAACAGGCCCAGGCTGTTTGGCTCATCACCGTCAGTCATCTGGATACGCAGCTTTTTGTGTGTCTTGTTTTGCTGAACTCCCAAGTAATTTCCCTCGACGTCGTCCTTTCTCATAACCAGAACATCTGCCGGTCGCTGCCCGGTCAGATAGGCCAAGTCCATCGCGTCTTTCAGCTCTTGAGCTGCCTTCATGTAAACAGCATCCCAAACCACATCATTTGCGTAATAGTCCCTCGGCGTTTCCTTGTTTTTGCGCACCCCTTGGCAGGGATTTTCTCTGGTCGTCAGTCCCCATTCCCGAGCAATGTTGAACACGTGGGAGAGGGTGGCAATCTCGCGATTCGCGCGAACCTTGGCGGTGCGCGCGTCCCGGTAGCCTGCAATAGTCGCAGGGGTGATTGAGTCGATAGGAGCGCTGTCGAACATCGGCCGAAGTTGCTTGATCTCCGCCAGATTGTCCTTCTGCGTCCGCGCCGCTTTCTTCGATACGATGTCGCGGATGTATCGGTCGAAGATGCCCTTCATGGTGCGCAGGTCGAGCGGCTTCTCCTTCGCCTCCAAGTCCGCCCATTTGATCCTGGCCAAGTCCAAATCCTTTCCCAGCGGGATCGCTTTGCCTGTCATGTCCAGGTAGTAATAGGCTATCCACACCTTTCCGCTTTTTCGTGTTCGCGTCCACTGGTACATCCGAGGTGGCAAGTTGCGTGTGTCGGCCTTGCGGGGGCGCATATCAGTTCACTCGCGAAAAGTCTGGCGTCCATGCCGGTGTTGCCGGCGGCGGGTTTGGATCGGCAATTGTGGGACTGATCATGCCCAGCTTCATGCGGGCATACATTCGACCCACCAGTGGACGTTTGCCGCGGCTTTCGACGAAGACCCACTGGCGATCAATCAGCCAGCGGCGTTGGTAGGCACGGGCCTTGTAGCCGGTGAGTTCGGCCAACTCCTCGTCGGAGAGAATTTCTGTTTCCATTGTGATGCTCCATGCCGCGCGTGGCGGCAGAAGGTGGTGATGGTTCAGGGTTTGAATTCTTCGGCGGCGCACAGCTTCCGCGCGTAATCGAGTAAGTCGGCTGACCAGTCAAGGCCGACGCCGTCGTCGAAGGCGAAAAGCATTCCTGCGAGAGCTTTACGCAGGTTTCCTTTTTCTTCGGTCAGCTTGATCGCCTCTTCGCGAAGCTGCTCAGCGTGATCCGTCCATTCCTCAGCCATGATTTCGAAATGCTCGGCCGGTTCCCACGGGGAAGGAATAACGTTCGTCACCCAGTCATTCCAAAGCTCAAGGCTTTCACCGCGCGCGATACGCTCCTGCTTCATACGCTCACCGAGATCGCGCAACTCCTGCGCGCGCCGCTCGGCGTCTTCTTTGTTTAGGCACGGGTACTCTTCGCCAGGGCCAACGCTGTGGATCGCCCAGAGTTTTACGGTGGGTTCGGCCAAAGCTTGGCGAAACACGGAAGCTTCATTGCAAAGCGAAGGCCCGCCCTGTGCGACATCTGGGTGGCTCTCCATCAAGGTCAACGCTCGCTCGACAATGTTTCGGTCGAGAGTGATGACCTCGGTGGCTGGGGGCGCTGGTTCCATCATGGCTTCGATTACTCGTTCAATTTCGGACATACGAATTCCTCGCCCGCTGTTCATCGGCAGGCTAGTGGGTATTAAGAAGTAAATGACGCTTAACTCATGTGGATAAAATAGTGCACATGTATTAAATTGCAGGTTGTTGTTAATAGTGAGGGCGGTTTGTGTCCATTTTGAATGTGAAAACCAAGGTAGGTAATTTAGAGGTTGTACACACAGGGGTTGCCCATTTACAGGGGGCTCAAAGTTTTGAGATTGATATAAATACTTATGTGTGTACGGTAAAGTTTGTCAGCGATGCCGGCGGGCCTCGATACGTGGGGAGTGTTCAAGACTCTTCATATCTGGTTACTTGTTACAATCATGTCAATAGTTTTGGTGAGGGGATTTTTACACCATTTGCTATAGGACAGCTCAACGGTAAAACTATCTATATTACCTATTATACAACCTTGGTCGCTCCAGAAAATGGAGTTAGAAGATTCGAGTATTCATTGTGGATGGAATCACAATGACAGATCAAGTAACACTGCCTGAGCCATTGGAGGGCCCAGTCAACACTATATCTGAAGGTTCATTAAAACCTGGAAAGGTATCGCCGGTAAATTCTACACCCGTTGAGGGGAAACCAACGGAGGGAAAGATTGCCCGGGAAATCGGAACGGGTGATGCGGCCAAAGACTCGTTTGTGTACTTAACAATTAAGTGGAGTTTTTTGGTTGGTTCTGTGACAACAGCTTGTTTGTTTATTAAAGGTTTTTTTGATTTGGGAGGTAGTAATGGTGCTCAAAGCCTTGAGGTTATAAAAGGAGTTTGGAGTGTGTTTCTGCCAATTATTACACTGGCTCTTGGTTATGCATTTGGTAAAGGTAGGTAAGTAATTGAGTGATGGTTTCCAGCAAACCTATGCACTTTTTGCCGCTATCGCGGCTGACTTTGAAGGGGGAGGGAGTTACCGCTGAGGATGTGTTGCGTTCCAGCGCTCGAAGGCTTCTTGCGTGGTTGCAGCTTTGATTTTCTCGTCGCAGGTGTAGCAGCTGGCAACGCCGCTGGCCGCGCCGACATCGCGGTGACCTTTCTTGCACGGGTTCATATGCCAGTCATCATCCTTGGCGGACTCTGGTTCTGGATATTCAGGGCGCGCAGGTGGATAGGCCGGTGCCATCATCGCCTGGTCAATCGCCGCCCGCAGGTTCTCGCTGTAGTTCTCGCCGATGACGCGCTCGAACGGCTTATCCATCCAGTAGCCGACGATTTCGATGTTGATGCTGTTGTCGCCAGCTTCGCCGTTGGGGCTGCTGTCGAAGCGGATGTCCCAGCAATTCGATTCCAGCGCATCCAGCCGATGCTTGTCCCGCTCCAGCTCATCAACCCGCTGATCCGCTGCGTTCAGGCTCTGCTGCAGGGCGTCACGCTCCGCGGTGAGTCGCGCAACCTCTCTCTCAGCTGTCTCCAGTTTGGAGTCGCGCTGGTATTCGTCAAAACGCCGCTGCGCTTCATCGTCGCCACTCAAGCATCCGCAATGATATGGGTGTGCCGTGTAATCGATATGGCACAGACGATTAGGGTTGGGCTTTGGCTCGCCGCCGGCCGCCAATGTTGGCATCGGCGCGGCCGGTTTGTTTTCTGTGGGCATGGCGTTACCTCACCGGTATATTGGGCGAATGTTAATGTTGGAGATTAAAATGCGGCTTTTTCACTACACGGATGTCAGTGCCGTGAAATCAATTATTGAAAATAAAAAAATGTGGCTGACGGATTCTCGATTTTTGAATGACTCTCAAGAAATGCATGATGGGATAGAACGAATAATTCATTATTTAAATCATCAGCAGGAACACTTTTCGCATAGACATGAATATCTAAAGCTAGCGGTTGGATACTTGGCTCAGGATCTGGGGCAGGGGAAATATTATAAAGCTGAAAGACGCCCAGTATATGTTTGTTCATTTAGTGAGCAGCGCGATTTGTTAAGTCAGTGGAGAGCTTATGGGAGCTATGCTATTGAATTTGAATCAGATGAAATTCCTCTTGAGATAAAAACTTGCGTATATGATGTTGATGAAAAAAATACGCAGGCAGCACATGTAGCTTTGTCTGCCCTAGAAATCGTTGCGAGCGAAATGAGTGGCGACGGACTTTGTGGTGCTCCAAGTTTTGAAGCCGTAGCGAATCTCGTGTCCCTGGCTGCAACTTTCAAAGATTCCAGCTTTTCCGAAGAGCGAGAGGTCCGTTTAGTACTTGGTCATGATAAGGATCCGATGTTCAATCAGCGGCTTAAAGTTCATTTTAGGGCCAAAGGTAATTATTTGATTCCATACGTAGAACAAGAGATTCCCATCAAAGCGATAAAGGCAATACATGTTGGGCCTATGCGAGACCAGGACCTTGCCTACACCTCGATGAGTGCCTTTGTTCAAAGTCAGTCCTTGAGTGAAAGCATCTATGCTGAAAGAAAGCAGCATTGCGTCAAAGTCATCAAGTCTTCTATTCCATACAGGGCGCCTTAAACGAGTAGCCGCGGGCAGATCCAGGATTAGAAAGTCAGGCGCTTGCAGCGAGGGCCAAGGTTTCCTCGCTGCCATGTGTTATGCCAGCATGCAGATCCACCTTGCGTCCGGCAAGCATTCCCGCGATTTGCGCATTCAGGTCGATATCAACATCACGCGTTTTCCGGGCTTTGCCCACGCCTTTGTTTGCGAGGTACTCGGTGATCAGCGCATTGTCATGCGCTTCAACCGCGATGATGTCGCGTCCGTCACTTGCTGGCGGGGTATCGTCTTCGCCTTTCGGGACAAGGGCGCTCAGCTTCCCGTAAACCTCGTTGACCCATGCTAGGGCGAAGTGGTCGCCTGCCGTCTCGGCTGAGTAGGAGCTGCGGTAGACACCCGAACGCACCATTGCCACGTATTCCTTGCGGGCAAATTTCAGCTTTGTCAGTAGCGCTTCAAACGCATACAGCGCGATGTGCTGTGCAGGTGTCACCCCCACGAAGGAAGTGCGGGCGATGATTCGATTCTTTTCCCTGCAGTACTGCCGACCGTACAAAGAGGTGCACCCGAAAACGTGGGCAACTGCACCGCTCAGGTTCCGCTCCCACGTCGGCAGGCGTTCGGCCCGGTAGAATTGCGACTCGACTTCGCCGACGTCGCTCAGCTTCACATCCATTTCGGTCAGCCGATACTCGCGCATCAGCGCCTGTGCCTGCCGAAGCGCCGTTGCAGCCTCGTTCTCGTTGGCACTCTGCGCCAATGCCAGGCAGTGCTTGATCTTGCGAATCGCGCGCTCGAGTTTCTTTTCGTCGATCTGTTGTGCGGACATAGGGGATCCTTGCCGGTATATTTGGCGGACAAATTACTGAGGGTTTCAAATGGATCAGGGATTGATCAATGACATCATTTCAACCTCTGTTGGAGGTGCGGCAGGCGGCGCAGTGGCCGCGCTTGTGGTGCTGGGTGTTCAGGGACTAAGCGCTGCAATCAAAACCAAGCGAGACGCGGCGCGAATATATGGATGGCTTCAGGCCAACAGTGACAGGGAGAAGGAGCCGTTCCGGTCGACACGGGCTATCGCAAGTCATAACAACCTCACAGAAGACCGGGTGCGATTCGTCTGCAGTCACGACTCTAGAATCAAACTATCAACCGGTAAGGACGATGGGATGTGGAGCATTCACATTCGAAAACGCACTACCTCTGTAATGGCGATAACTGACGAGATTGACTGAACAATCGTTGCCGGCTGGCGTGATTCGTAAAAATTGGGTAAATAGACTCGAAAATAAACTGAGGTCTTGAATGAACAGTCTCAAGTTGCTGCTTACCGTATTGCTTTGTGCATGCTCGTTAATTTCCTGTTTATGCTGGGCGAAATCTGCACTTGCAAAAGTACCTGCGAAAATCCCAGGTAGCCATTTGGTATGGACCGACGAGAGCGGTTTTGAAACTGACCTCGTAGCGACCGCGCAGACGCAGACCAAATGGAATAAGGTGGCCGCTGCTTTTGCTTCCGTAGCGGCCATCGCTCAAGGCGCCTTGGTTGCGATAACCTGGTAGCTTCGCCGCCCTCTGCGGTCTGTGGTGGCAATTTGGTGTGAAATAGGGTCTGATTCTCAATCGGCTTGGAGCCGTTAGGAGAAGTAATGTCAAAAAAAGTAGATGCGGACAGCCCAGCGGCGGAAGTGACCACTATCACCAGCGATCCACCTAAGAAAAAAGCTTTCATAGTCACACCAATTGGAGGTAATGAATCATCGACTCGAAGGGCTGCAGATGGGCTCATAAGCTCGGTCTTAAAACCTCTTCTTTCAGATCTGGGATATGAGACGCACGTCGCGCACGAGATCTCGATAAGCGGCTCCATCACGCGTCAAGTTATCGAACACATCCTTGAGGATGATTTGGTCGTAGCTAACTTGTCTGAGCTAAATCCAAATGTTATGTATGAATTGGCGGTAAGGCACTGCTCAGGAAAACCTGTAGTAGCAATTGCCGAATTCGGTACAAAATTACCATTCGATATAGCCGATGAGAGAACGGTTTTTTATACCAATGATATGTGTGGTGTGGTCGAACTTAGTCCAGCACTCCGCAAGGCAATCGAGGCGTCCGTAGGGAAGGCCGAACAAGACAACCCTGTTTTGAGAGTTCGGCAGAATCGAGCACTGCTAGAATCACTGGATCAAATTGATGCAAAGACGATACTTATTGAGCGTCTTGATGGAATTGAGGGGCTTCTGCGTGGATTGACAATTGATCGGCGCGATGATCTACGCTCACCTAGCGCCAATAGCGGCCTCAAATTCCGATTGATAGGGTCGGAAGACGCTGTGCAGCAGCTTGTTGAGAAAATTGCAACCTATGGCTATGATGCTCACTGGAATGCGACGCTTTCGAACGATGGCAAGAAAGAGTATATAGTTTCAGTAAGTGGAGTGACCAATGTAGATGTAAGCATCCTTGCGAAAATTGCAGGAAATCTGAAAGTTGAAATAAAGAAAATACAAGTTTTCTAAGCTTTTTTTCAAGTGTAAGTGTTTTGCTTTAATTGGTTCATACAATCTCGTCGTCAGACTCATATGGACCGTCGACGAGATACTTCATGCCGGCCACCTCAACTAGTCGAGACATCCTTTCAGCATCCAAAAATGTTGTCGTGACACTGCGCAGCATCTAGGCCTAGGTATCGAAGTCAGCGGCGATCAAGTTCATCAGCAGCAGCTAGTAAACCTCCTGCTGGCTGTTGATGCCGTAAGCCTTCATGACTCGCTTCAGGTCTGGCTTGAACACCCCGGCGACTTCAACCGTGAACCTCTCTACGCCCAATGCATCGTCCTACGCTGTTGCCTTCTCGCGCTTCCTGCGCTTCCTGCGCTGCTTGATGGCTTCCGCCGTCCGCTGCGGCTCTTCCGTTGGGAGCTGCTGCTCTTCGGCGATGACCTATCTCTTCAATTCCGCTCGCAGGCTCGTTACCAGGTGGTGTATCTATGACTCAACTCACACTGGCAGGAGGCCGACATGAGGTTGCAGAGCGATGTAGATGCGCTAGCGGCTATCGAAGAGCACGCTAAAGCGATGCTGAAACGGATAGGGCTGCCGGACGACGCGGTGAAGCTTGAGGTGGTCGTGTTCCTTCGCGAGGTGATCGACCTGGCCAGCTACATGGAGTCGGCGCATCGGTTGGTTGAGGTGCCGAGCTCTCGATGAGGCTGTGTGCTGCAAATAGTCACAAAACTGGCGAGCTGATCCTCTATATGCCTTACTACGAGCTCACCAGAGAAGGAGTAAGCGCATGTCGTTCAAGATTGATCGTTCAGGTTTTGACAAGCTCAGGAAGAACATCGAGACGCTCGCTGCCACCAAGGAAGTAAAGTTAGGGGAAATGATGAACCCCGAATTCATTTCCTCGCATAGCTCGTTCGCAAATCTTGAAGATTTAATCAATGGCTCTGGGTTCAGGGTCGAAACAGCAGAGGATTTCAAAGCCATTCCTGATGCTGACTGGGATGTTTTCATTAAGGAAAACACCGATTTCGAGAACTGGCAGGATATGCAGGTTGCCGCTCACAGAGATTACGTAGCGGGGGTCATGGGCAAGGGCTTGAAAAAGTAGCTTTGTATCTGGGCCTTGCAGGCTAGATCTCGACGCCCCTACTGGCGAAACGCTCAAGCTGTCGCGACTGGTTTTCGTTGGGTACGAACACCGGTCGCGACATTCTGACGAAGCGTTCCGACTCTTCTGCTGGCGCTGCGGCCAGATTGATGATGAACGTGGACACCGTTTCCTGCCATTCCTCGAAGCCGTGGCGCTCGCTCAGCACCTGAAGTGCGTCATCAAGCGCCTTCGAAATAATCAGCGATCGCCTCTCGGCGCCGATCCGATCCAGCAGCGCCTTCTCCTTGGCTCGCTTGTCCTTCTGCAATTGCGCGTTGCTCTTGGCCATGGCCTACCTCTTCAATTCCGCTGGCCGGCAAGACCAGCCAGGTCTGTCGGCGGCGTGTCGTCGCCCGGTTACTGATGCGTTTCATGAGTCGAACTTGAATCCGTTCTCGCTGGCGATCAGCGCAACCCGCTTGACGTGCATGTGCAGTGTCTTGGCCGTCTCGCTGATGGTCTTGCCGGCTTCGGCCAGTTCGCGAACCTTCGGGGCGATCTTGTTGCGCTCGACGCGCAGACGGTCGTGGTGCGGTGTGGATGCCAGCTTTGGATCGCCAGTGACGCCACTGGGGATTTGCTGAGCCTTACCGCCGGAACCGAAGAACTGATCAAGTTGCTGGTTCAGGTTGTCGAGCAACTGGTCTCGTGGGTTTGGCATTGGTGCACCGATCAATGCACACCTTCCGCCAGGCGATTGGCCTGCTTTTCGAATGCGATCGCCATGTTCAGCGCGACCTGATAATTGAAGCGAAAGGCCTTTGTCTTGCCGGTGACCAGGTCAACGATGTGGTAGGCATTGCCGACGGTCTTGACCTGGAAGCGCACTTTTTCTTCCGGCGTCGCCAGACCTGCAAGGCGCGCGAACTCTTCACGGGCTGCGCGGGAGCGAACAAATAAGGCTTTGAGAACTTCCCGGCGCTGCTGCATCAGTGGGTGCATTTCGACCTGAGCAATTTCTGTTGCGTGCTTCATGGTTGATTACCTATCGGTTGTCATCCCAAGCAGCCCTCGCGAGAAGGCTGCTCAGTGATGCTTTCCGTTTCTCGCTGCACTTCAACGCCGGAGTCCTCTCTCTGCCCGCTGCCGCAACTGGCGTCACATCGGGTGGCTGTGCAACTTTGCGTGCTCTCATGAGGGAGCCCGGCCAGTTCCAGAGCTGGCATGGGGATCGAAATTTGTGTTTCGCGCTGTTCCCGTTTCCGGGGATCGATCCGCGAAGATTCCAGATTGTGAAAGAGCGGCGCGGCTTTCGCTGCTGGGCCGTTGTTGTCCGGCTTGGAAATAAAAGTAGCAGTGCTGCTTTTCAAAGTAAATAGCGCTGCTAATAATATTTTCTGCGCGCGTAAAAAAACCCGCACTGGGCGGGCTTCTCGCGGAAAGTGTTCAGCTACCGGTTAAAGCGCTCAACCAACGAATACTGCGTAGACGCTGTCTTGGTCAATTCCTTGTTTAGATTTGCCGATTCGTGTGCTTGCCCGGAAGTTTGGTCGGCTAAGTGAGCGATCGTTGTGATGTTGCGACTGATTTCCTCGGCCACGGCGCTTTGCTCTTCCGTGGCAGCAGCGATCTGCGTGGTCATGTCCGTGATATTGGAGACCGCCTCGCTGATACCCACCAGGGCTTTGTCCGCCTCAAGTACCCAAGAAACGCCTTCTTGGGCTTGGCGGTGACCGCTTTCCATTGTCTGTACCGCGTTGTTGGACGAAGTCTGTAGCTTGGTTATCAGATCATGGATCTGAGTAGTCGATTGCGAAGTGCGCTGGGCTAATTGGCGAACCTCATCAGCTACTACCGCGAAACCTCGGCCCATGTCGCCAGCGCGCGCAGCCTCGATTGCGGCATTCAGCGCCAGTAGGTTGGTTTGATCAGCGATGCCTTTGATTACGTCGACGACTGTGCCTATTTCGCTACTGTCCTTGGCCAGTTGTGCAACCGTCAGGCTTGTTTCGCCAACAACAGCAGAGAGCCGCTCGATAGCCTCACGGGTATCCCGAGCCACATCACGGCCTCGACTGGTCAGGTGGTTGGCTTGCTGGGTGGCATCAGCCGTCCTCTGGACGTGGCTGGCAACTTCCTGGGTGGTTGCAGCCATCTGATTGACCGCAGCAGAGACCTGCTCTGTTTCTACACGCTGGCGATCTAGGCCTTTTGAGCTGTCAGCGGCAAGCACGTCGGATTGCTCCGCCAGCGCACTGAGTTGTTCGGCCGTGTCTTGCAGGCGTGTCAGACAAGTTTTAAGGCGCGAAGTCTGACTGACGAAGGCTGCCTCTAAGCGGGCTTCTGGCCCGCTTGCATCGCTGTACATTTGAGCGATCAATGAGTCTGAGGTAGAGGGTTCGGCCATCTGAAGCAGGCGCAGCGTTCCTCGAGCCTGCCAGCGCGAAGAGAGCAACCCGATCGGCACCGCTATGCCTAACGCCAAGGCTGTAGCTATAGGTGCACTGAAGAATAAACCGAATGAGCAGCCAGCCAAACCGATGGCTACATACGGCAGGCAATTCGATAGAGCGGATAGCCAGCGATCTTGCCGAGGGATTGCCGGCTTTCCCTGGCTGATGCGCTTATAGAGGGATTCAGCACGGCGTATCTGATCAGTCGATGGCTTCACTCGGACTGATTCGAAGCCTACCACCTGGCTGCCTTCAAATATTGGGGTGACGTAGGCGTTGACCCAGTAGTGATCACCATTTCTGGAGCGGTTTTTGACGATGCCCATCCATGGCCGACCTTGCTTGAGAGCGGTCCACATATGGGCAAAGACAGCTGGGGGGACGTCAGGATGGCGGACGATATTTTGCGGAGCACCAATTAGATCGGCTTTATCAAAACCGCTGATTTCCACAAAAGCGTCATTGCAGTACGTGATGACTCCTCGAGCATCTGTCGTCGAGATGAGCTTTTGCTGTGGTGCGAGTGAAATCTCACGCTGTGTTACGGGCTGATTATTTCTCATTCCGATGACTCCATGGTTCCTTAGGAGGTCATCGGCCAATGTTCGGAAAAGGTGAGAGTGTATTTGCAAAAAAATCTTTTAATAACAATGAGTTGCATCTGTTGTTTTGTGTTTTTTGGATCCAAGTTACTGGTCTAGATATGCTCTTGATTTTGATTAAGAAATACCGATTGTTGCCTAGGTGAGGTTGGCAATTCACCCGGCAATCCGCAGAAAGATACGATTCGAAACAGGAGGCGTTGGCCGACTGGAGCAAAATAGGTGAAGAACCCGAAATCCGGATGGACGCCGAAGAGCAATACGACGAACTACTGAAGCTGGCTGACAAGTACAAGCGAACTGGTGTAATCGACGATGATGATTGGCGGGAACTGTTGGAGGAGGCGACTAGTAGAGGGCCTTGAGGTCGGTACTTAGAAGGGGAGGGCAGAAACAAGAAGCCCAGCGCCGCGGACAGTCTGAGCATGGGTATCAGAACGAAGTTACGATTGCCTGGGCCAGTTGCATATCGGACATTACAGGCGATGCGTAGGTGGAGCGATAGTACCGAGACGCCTGCTCAAACTCCGCTCCGCGAATCTCGCCGTCCGAACCAATGAACGCCAAGGCGTCGGTCTTGGCTGACTTAAAATACTCTGGAATTTCCGAGGTGATAGCCGTGGGCGCTGAGATGATCACTGCGGGCACGATGGTGGTGATCATGAGCGCGCCTTGGAACGGGTTGTTGTTTTCGGCTGCAATGGCCTGAGTGCTGATCAGCACCATGACGGCGATTGCCAGGGTCTTCCATAAGTCCATTCTTCTTTGCTTCCATTGCGATCAGAGTGCATCACGATAGCAGAACAGGGTGCTTGCCAGATACAAGAAGCCCGGCGCTGGGCCGGGCTTGATAGAGATGCGCGGAATTAGTCGACGGAGATAAGGTGACGCTTGAAAACATCTTTTTTCTCTACCGCGTCCCAGTATTTGGACGTTTCGACATTTATGCGGGCATGAGATGCGATCTTCAGCTTCTGAACTTGCTCTGTCAGCTTCAAAGGAAATCTGATTAGAACCTTTCCCTCTAAAGTGCGAAGAGCAAGTCTTCCGGTATCGGTGATGCCCGCCACGCTACCTTCAAGAGTTTCAGGATACTTCTCAGGCTCATTGACAGTATCCAACAATGCTCTTACTCGGGTGATCTCATCGGGCCTTCCCATCCACTCGCGCAGCCCTTGAGGGGATAGCCAAGAAAACTGCACAGCCATTCCAGCTCTATCAAGACCTCTCATAAACTCACCTAGCTGATGAGCAGATCTACCACCAATTGCGTCGACCGCATCATAGAAATCAATGTGGTCAGAGTTCAATAGTCTGAAGGTTTGGTCCAAGGTCGCCTGAAGTAGGCTGTCACCAGTCAGATCGGGAGATGCGTTCCCAGTGATGAAAACGTGTGTAGAGCCTGGCGCTAAGCCAGCCAGCTTGAAATTTAGCGCGCTAACAACATCAGCCGCCACCCCGCGCACAGCATCGCGACCATAGCGGAGGCGATGGGCTGCAAGCTTCCACGACCTAGTGAGCGGCCCGATTGTGTCCAAGAATGCGTCAAGAGGTATTGTTCCATTTGCGCGTGGACCGATAAGGCGCACATCTAGCAGCTCGCCTAGGGAGGACACCTCTTCCATAGCTGCATCTTTCAAAGCAAGCAGTGCCGCATCATGCTGATTTTTTGCTGCAAGCTGGAGAAAGAAGTCATTAGGGGCGGCCGCCGCTTGAGCTTTGGTCTCGGCAGCAAAATCGGCTAACGCATTGGCGTGATCGCGAAGGAAGCTAGTATTCATAGGGCTATCTCCGCAAATCCTTTGGCCGTAACTCGATCATGGCAAAAACCTAGGATACCTCTCCAATAAGCTTCTCGATGAAATACACGATCGGCTGCAGGCGTTTCCATGAAGAAGTCTAGATTGAAGATAGCTTCTGCAGTAGCGCGATCTAGCAACTTCAACACCTCCGACTTCACTTGGTCGGTAGCGCCCGCTTCATCGACCCATGATGGATTCCATAGAATGCAGTCAATATCGCTGGGGCCAACTTTTTCGGTGAGAAAAGATCCATCCAGCCACAGAGTGCCTCGTACCCCTGAAACGTGCAGGGCGTTTGTCCATAAACGAAGTTTATCGTAGAGCTCCGCCCTACGAGAGTCGTTCGGGAAAGGCGCTACCGCTAGCTCGTGCAGGGACTCAAGAGTGAGGGGGTGCATTCCAGGCGCAAGTAACGCCGGGAAATCTGTTTTTTGCATCCTTCAGATTCCATTCGTGAATTTAGATTATCACCGACAGTCTGTCGCGGTTTAAATGATCTGGGCGGATGGTGTCATCACGCCTTGAAAGGATCCAGGCCCCGACTCAGATCCTTGCCGGAGAGTGCTCCTGAGCCCATACAAGTTTTCTCATCTTCACCTCGCACGCGCACCATAGAAGTGGTTGAGTAATATCAGCTCAACCAAAGCTACCATTGCACATAGCACGAGAAAGGCAGGACTGAAAACATGCTTGCGGCCGGACGAGCCTCCACCCATCCAATTCGCGCCTGAATCGACAGAAGTAAGCAACAGGAACGCAATCCAAAGACAGGCCCATACCTTTCCCCAGAAACCGAGGTTTCTCCATGACGTCATTGGTCTATCCCACGTCCCGTTGTATTCGGCCAGTGTGACTTCTTTCGCTTCTCCAACGAACGAATTCGAAGCCTGCTGCCTTCAGCGCGAGTACATCGCCCACCAGAACACATGCCCCAGAATTGAAATCTGCTGCTCTTGGATCTGCTGGAACGTGTAGTCCTCGTCAGGATGCTCATCACGGTTGAAGCTGCGTAGGCGAATTCCGATCGGGATTCGGTACACCTGCTTCACGCGAAGCTGACCGTTGTGGTTGATGGCGTACATCTCGCCGTCGACGATGTCGCTCAGTGAGTTTTTCCCCACGTTCACGCCAACCGTGGCGCCGTCGCGCAGCACAGGCATCATGCTGTTCCCGCCAACCCTCACGCACTTCGCGTTACTGAACTGAACACCGTTATGGCGCAGGTCTTTCTTAAAGAAGCGCAGCCGAGAGGTATCGCTTTCCTGAATAGCAAACCTCCCAGACCCAGCCGCCAGCTCAACTTCCTGAAGGAAAGGGACATAGACCTCGTCATCATCGAGCGGGGTTTCGTCGTCCCAGGTCTCGATAGTCCCAAGTTTTACGCTGGGATGGATGCGCTCTTGCTGGACAGTGGCAACCGTGGACATCAGCCGGGAGCTGACGTCTTGTGCGTCGAAATTCAACGCCTTCGCGAGCTTCAATAGCGCCTCCACATTCAGCGGGACCTTGCCGGTGGCGTATTGGCTGAATGCACTTTGCCCAGACCATCCGCACGCCTCGGCAACATCCGCCTGCGTCAGGCTGCGGCCGGCAGCTTTTGCAGCTGATTTCCGCTGTTCGTAGATGGCCTTGAGCCTGGCGCTCTCAGCGACTTCTTCGGGGGTAAGGGGGCGGCGTATTTTCATACGGACAAGAGTATTAGCAGAGCTGATACCCAGGCAAATAGCGCTGCTAGTATTTTGTTGCTGATAAAAAGCAGCGCTGCTACTATCCATGGCAGATATCAAGCCGTGGAAATTCCATGAAAAAGATCCCTTTGAGCAAATACCTAGAAGAGCACGGCACTCAAGCCGCGCTTGCAGCTGCTCTTGGCGTGAACCAGAGCGCGATCTCGCAAATGGTTCGAGCCGGCAGAAGCATTGAAATCACCCTTTATGACGACGGGCGCATTGAGGCGAACGAGATTCGCCCGATCCCTGCGCGGCCCAAACGCACCGCAGCTTGAAACGTTCATTGCTGACTGCCTGAACAAATAATCTCCCACGCAATGGCAGCGCGCCACGGAAATAAATTTGAGGTTTTACGAATGGAAGATTTTCTGCGGGCTTGCCAGAGCGCTGTCCTGGACAACGAAGCCAAGACCCTTGCTGCAAAGATGGGCGTTCCCCACGTTGGCCTGCTTCAGCGCGCCAATCCAGACAACGATGCACACCACCTGACCGTGGAGCATCTGTTCGGGATTCTGCTGCACACCGGCGACATGCGGCCTCTGGCGGCACTGGCGAACGAGTTTGGTTTCGACCTCGTTACGAAAACCGCGCCCGCGCCACAAGCGCTCACCAAGTCGCTGATCAATGTCGGCAAAGAGGTCGCCGATCTGACCATCGCAGTTCACCAGGCGCTGGATGACAACCACGTCAGTTCTTTCGAGAAAAACTTGATCCGCCAAGAGATCAATCACGTTCGGCAGAGCCTAGACGTGATGGATGCCTCGGTGAAGGCCGCCTGAATCCCGGGCACAAAAAAGCCGACGGAGAAGGTCGGCTGATTCGCAAAACTAGAGAGGCCCGATTATGCAGAGCCAGCCAAATTCTAGCAATACCCAGAACAATGTCGCGACACTTTTTCAGAGTTCGCAAAGCGTGTCGCAACACACGTCATCTCGTTTTGCCGAATTGAATATCGGAGCCTCGCTGTGAGCGTTCAAGCAATGTCATGGGCGCTGTCTTTGCCCACGCAAGTTCTCAAGGATGCTAGCGCACGGCACGTTCTGCTGTGCCTGGCCAACTATGCCGGATCGAACGGCACTGGCGCGTTTCCGTCGGCTTCCACTCTGGCTCAGGACACCGGTTTATCCGAGCGCACCGTGCGTTACAAGTTAGATGACCTGGAGAAGTCGGGACTGATCAAGCAGGGCAATCAGGCGATTGCTGCTGTTCACATTGATCGCCATGACCGACGCCCAGTCGTTTACGACCTTCAAATATTGCGGGGTGCAAATGCTGCACCCCGTTCGGAACGGGGTGCAAATGACGGCACGGGGTGCAATCCACAACAGAACGGGGTGCAATCTACGACAGAACGGGGTGCAGCGGCTGCACCCAATACGTTAATTAACCATCAGGTAACCGAACAGCAGCTGCAGCGCGAGTTTTCTGGCGTGGTCGATGATCAGGATCGACAAGCTCTCGATGCTCTCGAAGATCCTCGCCAGCGCTTTTCGATGTTTGCCGACTGGGAGTTCAGCGCTAAACAGTTGGAAGACCAGCTTCGCCTGATGTGCTTGCCGATCTCATCGGCTACCGATGAGTTGATTAACTCGTTCAAAGGTTTCTTCATCGCCAAACCCGATACCCGTGACAACGCCGCCGGCTGGTGCCACCGCCTTGCCAAGTGGATCAAGCGTGATCGCGCAGTGAAGTCCGGCGACATTGAGGAAGAGATGGATGCGACCGGTGACTGGACTGCCAAGGGGGTTCGGGTATGAAATCTGCACGCGATCTTATTGCCGACCGGCGAACCGACCCTACCTACAAGCCGACGTCCAACCCAGTAGTGGCCGAGGTTGATCCATCGACCAAAGCTGTCATCGACGATTTGTTCCTGCGTCTTCGCGGTGCCTGTGGCGCATGGCGCCAGTCTTGGCCGACTGAGGCCGTGATGAACGCCTCGAAGCTTGAATGGCTCGGCGAGTTCATGCGCTCCGGGATCAACCGGATGGAGCAAATCGACCATGGCATGCGCGTCCTGAGTGCGAGTAAGTCGGCATTCGTTCCGGCGCCTGGCGTTTTCGTTAGCTGGTGCTTTGCCCCTGAAGGGCTGGGATTGCCGAGCGTCGAAAAGGCTTACGCCCAGGGTCTTCGCAACTGCCATCCCGCTATGCGTGATTCGGCCAAGTGGATGCACGCTGCGGTCTACCACGCTACTGCGGCCGCTGGTTTTCATGGCCTGCCATTGCTCTCGCGTGAACTTGGTTTGGCGAGCTTCGAGCGTCACTACTTGGCCCAGTGCAGGAAGATCTGGAAGGGTGAACCCCTAGGCTCTATCCCTATTGCTGAACTTGCTGCGCCTAAGCCTGATCGCCACCCCGAAGTGGGTAACACCGCTTTGGCCAACTTGCGCGCGATGCGTGCGGGGAGGGCAGAACGTGTGTGACCGTCGCCTTGCTGTACCCGAAATCGATACCTATCGATTCGCAGTGTTCTGCTGCTCGTTCAAGGTCGATTTGAGTTCACCGCCTGATCACGCGTTGGCGCTGTTTGCCGACGAGGCCATGGCCAAGCGTTATGGCTCGTGGATGTGGCCTGGGACCTACGAAGTCGTCGACGTTGTGACGGGGAAGCCTGCATGCGAGTGAGCTCGAAGAAGCTTCGCGCCTCGGCCAATGGTCAAGAGTGCACCGTCCGGATGCCAGGCATCTGCAATCACAATCCAGAAACGACCGTCCTCGCGCATCTGCCTTGCGGGCAGAAGGGCATGGGCATGAAAGGCTTTGACACCGTGGCGGTGTACGCGTGCTGCGCTTGCCACGACGTGATCGACGGCCGCGCCGCCGGCGAGATCGACTGGCAGGACGTGCCGCGCGCCATCGCCGAAACCCACGAAGCCCTGATCAGGGCTGGAATTCTCACCGTGAAGGGGGCCGCATGAGTACCGCCGCGGTGAAGATCACCGAAGCCGAGATCAAGCGCCAGGCCGCCGGCGCCGTGCAGGACGTGCGCGACCTCGAAAACAAGGGCCTGTACCTGCGCTTCAATAAGGCTCGCACCGGTGGCTCGTGGTACCTGGTGTTGAAAGGCGAGTGGAACCAGATCGGTACGTTCCCCGAACTGACGCACAAGCAGGTCGTCGCGGCTCTGCCGTCCCTTCGGCTGCGTCTGGCCGCCGGCGAAGGCGCGAGCCTTTCGAAGTGGAGCACCGTTGGTGAGCTGCTGGACTGGTTTGCTGACCGCATGTCACGCGATCGCAATCTGTCGACCAAGCGCAAGAATACTGGCGCCTCGATCATCAAGTGCCACCTGAAACCGCGCCTCGGTGAACTGCCGCTGATCGGCATCGACAAGGCCGCACTCGACACCCTGCTGATGTGGCCGCTGCAGGAGACGGTTTCCATCGACTACGTGCGTTCCGCGTTTCAGCTGTTGGCCTTGTCATTCCGGCAAGCGGCCAAGCTGGGGATGATCACGTCCAACCCGATGGCAGCGATCCGGTTCAACGACTTCTCTAAGGCAAAGGTCGGCATCAAGCCGTCCCGTCTGCGCGGCGTTCAGTTGGAAGGCCTGCTCGGGCAACTGGCCGAGGTCATGAGCACCGCGCCGCTGGATTCGATGCTCGCACTGATGATGCTCTGCCATGGCACGCGGATCGGTGAAACCCGGATGGCACGCTGGTCGCACATCAGCCTGGCCGAACGCGAATGGTTCATCCCGGCCGAGAACACGAAAACCGGTGTCGAGCATCACCTGCCCCTGAGCGAGCAGGTTTGCACGCTGCTGACCCGGTACCGAGAAAGTCAGTACGCCCGAGGCTATGACGGCCAATGCCTGTTCCCGGCGCGCAATGGCAAGGCGCTGGGCGAGGCACAAGGCTGCGCCGTGTTCCGTCGGTTGGGAAAGGGCGAGTGGACCAGTCACGACTTGCGCAAGGTGGCGCGCACTGGCTGGGCAGATCTCGGCATCGACCACCTGATTGGCGAGCTGCTAATCAACCACGCGATGGGCCACAACGTGAAGGTTTACATCCAGTCGGACGTAATGAGCCGCAAGCGGAATGCCCTTGAACAGTGGCACGCACATCTAGATCAGAAAGGCTTTGCAGCGATTCATGGATTGACCGGCTTTAGATTTGAAGATTCTGGTAATTCGCTGCAAGCCACAGACCATAAGGCCTACAAGGCCATTGAAGAAACAACCATAGGCGAGGTTTAAAAATGGATAAAAAGACTCATGGCCCCGCCTTTGTGCGCCGCCAGATCCCACTCAGCGACTGCCCATCCTGTGCTGGGAAGGGGGTGGTCAAGGGCGTGTTTCATCATTTGGACTGCATCGGCTGCCACGCTTCCGGCCTGGTGCACGCCGAGACGCTGGAGCCGTTGCCGGTAGATGACCTGATCGTTCAGCTCGGCATGCTTATCCGGCAAGAGCGCCACATCGCAACGCTGCCACGCGAGCCATTGACCATGGCCGATCTGTACCAGCAAACCAACACTCGCGGGCCTGGTGGCTCTGCCATAAAAGGGGACTGATCATGGCGAGAACGAAGAACTTCACCGAGCGCAGCGCCGAAGATCTGCTGGAGCATTGGGGGCGCTGGGTTGTGCTGGGATCCGGTGTGTCGTGCTGCGCATCCCGCGAGAACACGCTGCACATGCCGATGATCACTGATGACGATGCGCTGATGATTGACGGTTTAATGGGCCGGCTGCTGAAGCGCTACCCGGAATGCGGCAATGTGTTGATGAAGTACTACACCGCCCGGGACAAGGCTCTGATCGATGTCGGCAGGAAAATGGGCTTCGGCGAAGAGAAGACTCGCCAACTCTGGAAGGCTGGTATTGCATGGATTGACGGTGCTCTGGATTTTCGTCGCGAAGCAGCTTGACAGGGCCGGGGTCTAACTATAGATTTCAGTTACTTTGCGGTTTTTCCGCGTGCAAAGCCCGTCACCAAGATGGGCTTTTGTGTTTATGGGATATCATGGAGGCTCACTTGGGCGTTTTTGAGTTCATTGTGGGGATGGTTGGAAACATCGCATGGCCAGCTACCGCATTGATTGCAATCACTGCATTTTCAAAGCCCATTTCTGCGTCAATATTGCGAGTCCGTACAGCCAAAGTTTCAAAGGATGGTTTGCATCTTGACCTGGAGCCTCTGCAGCGCGTTCTGGAAAATAATGCTTCGCCAGAAGAGAAAAAGCTGGTTCAGCTTCAGTCAGTGGTTGGGGATGGAGCGAATGCTAGTGGCGCCTATACGCTTTACTCGAACCGTACAATTGTTGTAAGGATGAAAGTAGATCTCAAGGCCATGACCTCATCGACAGATCTGGTTCTACCGATCAGCATGGCCAACGAGGTTACTTCCGTTCAGGTCGTCGGAGATGCGAAGGTAAGAGTCACCGCGTTGAGTACTAGTTTGGTTAGCATTGCTTTTGATGCGGAACCTGAAGATCGCGCTGTTGAATTGATTGTTACAGGGCTCTAATCCAGCCAAGATTTGTTTTTTTTTCGAAGCCCTGCCAGCGAGCGGGGCTTTTTTATGGCTCGTTTACGACCTTTGTGGCATGTTGCCAGCTCAATCATAAGGAGTTGGTTATGTCACTGTATTCAGATCTTCAGAAGCGATACGAGATCCGGGAAACTGCTATTCAGACTCAGCTTCATCTGCTTTCTAAATCAGCCGGTGACCTTGCTTCTGGATTCGGAAAATACCTCGGGCTACCCGCAGATAGGTGGAATCATCCTGACGGCAAGGTAGGTGAACGCTACGTCAGATTGGGAGAGGGATCCGCGACTGCTTTTAAAGAAAAGCACTGGCCAGAACTGAGTAGCCTCAATGGAAAAGTTAACTTTTCAATTGCTCTTACCTTGGTATCAGAAGATCGGGATAGTCGCACGGCCTACGTCTTCGACATGAGTGTCCAATTTTGTGATGGCGGATACCTGTTTGATGTGAACAGTAAGGGGGTAACCCTCAGTGTTGATGCTGTTAAGTCCGGTAGTTTTGAGCCGGTATACAACCAGATCGTTGAAATATTGTTAGCTCGACTTGATCAGTCGAAAATTCTCATAAAGAACTGATTTTCACAATATGCCAAAGCCCAGCCATCGCGCTGGGCTTTTTCGTTTTCGGCTCCACCACACCCATCGCTCTGAGCCGGGAGTGCCGCTGGAGCCGAACCTAATGCACTCCCTAAAAGGGAGGAATCGAGATGCCAAAAATGCCTGAGAAGGATCCCGGTCTGTGGGCCGCAATGATTGCCTGGCTGCTGCTGCATCAACCCCAGCTCTATGCCGCTGGCCTGTCGGTCGGTATCGCTGTTCTTCGGGTGATGTACGGCGGCGGCACTCGTCGCCAGATGTATCTGGAGGGTGCGCTGTGCGGCCTAGTCACGCTTTCGTTGGTGCCACTCCTTGAGTGGATGGGCTTACCGCAAAGCATGGCCACGTTCGCCGGCGGCGCTGTTGGCTTCCTCGGCGTCGAGAAAGTCCGCGGTTACTACGACCGCGCTGCCACCAAGCGAGTTGAAGGTTGATGCCTTGTACTGGATACGCTGGGCAACGAGCGCGATTTACGGCAAGTACAAGCGGTTGCAAGAGGCGTTGCGGCAGTTTGTGTAAACCCCCGCCTTTGCGGTCCGAGGACGGCCTACCGCTCGCGCGTCCTCGAAATGCCACCGGCAGGTGCCGGCCAAGTGTGGGCGCACCGTTTTTGGCGCTGAAAACCGCCGGGGACCCTGAGGCGTTTCGAGGGGTACGGGGTCGGAAACCCGCGGGAAAGCGTTAGCCACAGGGCTGGAAAGTTAGTTGACAGTGGTTGACAGGTTGACAAGAAATTCTGTGTTTTCAGCGACAGGGTTCGCGTGATCCAAACAGTGTTTTGTAGTGAAGTAACCCCCGGTTCTATTGGGCTGTATAGCCTTTTCATGCCTGTTCATTTTCTTAAACAGCAGCCCCGGCGCAATGGTCGGAAGGTCTGTCAACTAAGCCGGGTTAGTTGACAGGCTTAACAAGCCACGACGATGGAGGCCGCATGGCTTTTGTAACTCGCAAGGAATACTGCGAGCTTAAGGGGTGGTCGAGGCAGTACGTCGGCAAGCTGGTCAAGAATGAACGACTGGTTCTGAACGCTGCCGGGAAGATTGATGTGGAGGCCAGCGAGCAGCTTCTGGCCATGACGAGCGACCCGAGTAAGGCCGCCGTCGCCGCTCGACATGAGCGCAATCGCCCGAAGCGGAGTGATCAGCCACCGCTGGAAATAGTCATCGCAGACTTTGTAGATGACCCCTCTGGTCAGGTACCCGACTTTCAAAAGTCACGCGCTCTTCGTGAGCACTACCTGTCGCTTCAGGAAAAAGACAACTTCCTTAAAGCCCGAGGCACCTTGGTAGAGCGCAAAGCGGTCGAAGATGCGGCCTATAACGCCGGTCGTTTACTGCGCGATCTTTTGCTTGGAATGGCGCCACAGCTATCGCCTGAACTGGCCTCGCTGTCTGATCCATGGCAAATCGAAAAGCGTCTGACGTCGGCTTTGCGACAAACACTGGAAGATGCTGAGCGGCTGTCAGCAGCAGATCTACAACAAGCCATTACCCCGAGCTAAACCTATGTCCTTAGAAATGTCGAACGGTGCGACGGTGTACCGCGAAGCGTATTTCCGTGGGCAGCGACCAGAGCCAGATGTCTGGATTGATCAGTGGGCCGACGAGTACATGCGCATTCCGCGCGACACGGGTGCGGCCGAGCCTGGTCAATACCACACTTCGCGCACCCCTTATGCGCGTGAGCCGATGCGCTGTCTGTCACCTGCCCACCCGTGCAAGCGGGTGGTGACCATGGTGGCTTCGCAGTTGATGAAAACGCAGATCGCCTTGAACTGGATCGGCGGCCTGATCCATATGGCCCCGTCCAACATCCTGACGTTGTTGCCCAGCCTGGGATTGGCCAAGCGGGTATCTTCGCGGATTGGTAAAACCATCAAGGCCACGCCGGTTCTGCGTGAGCGCGTGGCGTCCAACCGCTCGCGAGATGCGCGCAACACCATGGACACGAAGGAGTTCGAGGGTGGTTCGCTGTACATCACCACGGCCGGTTCTGCGGCCAACCTGGCGGAGCTTTCCGCACGCTACATCTACGGCGACGAGGTTGATCGCTGGAGTGTGGACGTTGGCGAAGAGGGCGACCCGGTCGAACTGGCCGAGACTCGCGGCAGTACTTTCGGCCGTAACGCGAAATTCTATTTTTCCAGTTCGCCCACGGTCAGGGGGGCGTCACGGATCGCTGATCTGTTTGAGGTCAGCGATCAGCGTTACTACTACGTGCCGTGCCCAACCTGCGAGCATATGCAGGTGCTGGAGTGGGAGCGTTTGCATTACTCGGCGGATTTTCAGGTTGTGCATTACCAGTGTGCCGGCCCCGACTGCGACGTACTGATCGAGGAGCGCTATAAGGGCGAGATGCTGGCGAAAGGGGAGTGGCGAGCACACACCCAAGGCGATGGCGAAACCATTGGTTTCAACTTGAATGCGTTGTACTCGCCGCCCGGCTGGACCGGTTGGGCCTCGTTGGCCAAGCAATTCGAGAAGGCTAAAAAGGCTCAGGCCAAAGGCGATCTGGAGCCGATGCAGGTGTTTTACAACACCCGTCTGGCCAAGGTCTGGGATAGCGCTCAGGAGCAAACCTCAGCCGGTGTGCTTATGGATCGGGCGCGACTGGAAAGCTACGGGCTTGGCTCAATGCCCGACGGCGTATTGATGCTGACCGCTTCCGTTGACACCCAAGCCAACCGCTTGGAACTGATGGTGATGGGGTGGGGCGCTGGCATGGAGCGCTGGGTGGTCGACTTTCAAGTGATCTCCGGCGACCCTGCCGATGAGCGCACCTGGGTGGCGCTGGATGAGTTACTCAAGGCCCGTTACCGACACCCTAGTGGTGCTGAGCTGATGATCATGGCTACTGCGGTTGACTCCGGTGGTAACCATACGGATGAGGTCTATCAGTTCTGTCGTATGCGCCGCTGGCGCAGCGTGTTCGCCATCAAGGGGGCGAGCAAGCGGGGCCGGCCGGTGATCGCGCAGCGACCTTCGATGGTCGACGTGACATGGAAGGGCCTGACTGAACGGCATGGCGCCGAGCTATGGATTGTCGGTACCGACACGGCGAAGGACTGGATCTACAACCGCTATGCATTCGACACCGGCCCGGGATCGCTGCACTTTGCCAACGACCTGCCGGATGACTTTTTCGCCCAGTGTGTGGCTGAGCGCAAAGTCACCCGTTACGTCAGGGGGCATAAACGCATCGAATGGACCAAGGGCAAGGCCGAGCGCAACGAAGCGCTCGACCTGTTGGTTTACAACCTGGCCATGGCCCATTACCTCGGCATCAATCGCTACCAGGATCACGATTGGGCGCGGATTCGGCAGGCGGTCATCCAGTCGGTTTCGGGCGATAGTGGCCAACCCGTTCAGAGCGAGCGGCTCAGCCGGCCAGTCGAAACACCGGCAGCACCACAGGCGCCGCAACCAGCCGTGAAATCACGTCCGGCAGCCGCTCCCCCACCACGCCGCAGCTCCACCAGTGGCTACCTGAAGAGACGCTGATATGTCATTTACGAAAAAGCACCTCGACGCGGTTGAGGCGGCCATTGCTCGCGGTGAGAAAACTGTGCGCTACACCGACCGTACCGTGGAATACCGCACGGTCGATGAGCTGCTCAAGGCGCGCGAAGAAATACGCTCGTCGCTGGCCAGCGCCGCCGGGCCACGTTCGCGCGTGGTTCGCCTTTATCACGGGGGCAAGGGACTTTAATGGCCCGACATTTTCCGACGTTGACCCGTAACGGCTTTGTGCTGCCGTCCAACATCAAGGCCAGTTACGAAGGCGCTGGTGAAGGCCGCCGATCCGCTAACTGGGACGCTCCCGACAACGGGATCAACAGCATCAACACCCCGGCACTGCGCAATTTGCGGTCGCGCTCCCGGGCAGCGGTTCGCAATGACCCGTATGCCTTCAACGTCATCGACAAGCGCGTCAGCAACCTGATCGGCACCGGCATCACCCCTCGGCCAGCGACCGATGATGATGCCCTGCGCAAGCTGCTGCAGGAGCTGTGGAGCGATTGGGTTGATGAATCTGATGCGGATGACCGCACCGACTTTTACGGCCAGCAGGCGCTGGTGGCGCGCACGGTGGAAACATCGGGCGAATGCTTTGTTCGCTTGCGTCCTCGCAGTCGGGCCGAAGGCTTGGCGGTTCCGCTGCAGTTGCAGATTCTGGCGCCGGAGTTCGTGCCGCACGACAAATTCGAGAGCACCAAGAACGGCAACGTCATCCGCGCCGGCATCGAGTTCACGCCCGGCGGCAAGCGGGTAGCGTATTGGATGTACCTGTCGCACCCGCGTGATACGGCCTCGTTGAACGCCGGCTACAACCAGCTAGTGCGCGTCCCGGCCGCGCAGGTGCTGCACATCTTCGAGCCGGTCGAACCTGGCCAGTTGCGCGGTGTGCCGCGATTGTCGCCGGTACTCAAACGGCTGCGCAGTCTGGACAACTACGACGACGCGGTGCTGTTCCGTCAGGAGGTGGCCAACCTGTTCGCCGGTTTCATCAAGCGCCCGTCGCCTGACTCGGGTCCGGCGCCACGCGATCCGGTCACCGGCGCGTTATTGGATCTTGACCGCGACGGCTTCACGCCTATGGTTGCGCTCGAACCCGGCACCATGCAGGAACTCGGTCCGGGCGAAGAGGTGGAATTTTCCAAACCGCCGGACGCCGGCAACAACTACCCGGACTTCATGCGTCAGCAGTTGATGGCTGCAGCGGCGGGTAGCGGTACGCCTTACGAGATCCTCACCGGCGACATGCGCGGCATCAACGACCGAGCATTACGGGTGGTGCTCAACGAGTTTCGGCGCCGCCTGGAACAACTGCAGTTCAGCGTGTACGTGCATCAACTCTGCCGCCCGGTACGGGCTGCGTGGATGGACATGGCGGTGCTGTCGGGTGTCTTGGTGCTGGACGATTACGCACAGAAGCGCCGCCAATACCTGCGCACCCGCTGGGTGCCACAAGGCTGGGCTTACATCCAGCCGGTGCAGGACGTGCAGGCGCGAGCGATGGAGGTTAGAGCCGGTTTTTCGTCGCGCAGCGAGATGGTTTTGCGCACTGGCTACGACGCCGAAACGGTCGATCTGGAAAACGCTGCTGATCTGGCACGCGCCACCTTATTGGGCCTCAACTACAACACCCTGGATGCCGTCGAAGACACCGACGACAAGGAGCAACCATGAGCAAGCGCGCGAAACCGCGTATTTACAACCGCGCCGGCAAACGCGTCGAGGTCAAGGACAAGACTTGGTACGCCGTTCATGCCAGCGGCGAGTCCACCGAGCGAGTGATCGAAGTCTTTGTCTATGGCGAGATCGGCGCGTGGGGCATCACTGCCAATCAGTTCGTGCAGGATCTGCGCGCCATGGACGACGGTGTGTCGCCGGTGGTCGCCGCGTTCAACAGTATCGGCGGTGACCTGTTCGACGGGCTGGCCATGCACAACGCGCTGTCGCGGCTGGGCGAGCGCTGCACCGGCCGGATCGATGCACTGGCCGCGAGTGCGGCCAGTGTGGCCGTGTGCGGCGCCCACCGCGTAGTCATCGCGGCCAACGCCATGTTGATGATTCACAACCCATACACCTATACAGGCGGTAGCGCTGAGGACTTCCGCCGGGTTGCTGATGTATTGGATCAGACCTTGGAGGCGATCATCGCGGCCTATAAGGCCAAGGCGCCCGACATTGATGACGCCGAACTGCGGCGAATGGTTGATGCTGAAACTTGGCTGACCGCCAACGAAGCGGTGGCTTTGGGGCTGGCCGATGAAGTGGGCGACGGCGTCAAGGTCAAAGCCTGTCTCGGTCAAGGCGCGGTGCTGCAACGATTCCAGAACGCCCCGGCTGATTTGCTGGCCCAGCTCGACGAGCCACCTGAGGCGGATCCGGATCTTGATCCTGTCGATCCGCCGCTGGTGCCGCCTGTAGTCGAATCGGCCAAGTTGGCATTGATGGTCACTCAGCGCTGCACGGCGGCGGGCATCAGCAACCTGATCGAGCCGCTGCTCAAGTCCACCCAGCTTGAAAGTGAAGAGATCGTTTTGGCGGGTCTGGCACGCGCCAAGGCGATTAACGACCTCTGCGTGGCCGCGCGGCTGCCGGAATTCAGCGCCGAGTATGTCGCAGCCGGTTTGGATGCGCCGGCGGTGCGGGCGCGTCTGTTCGACAAGATTGTCACCAGCGGTAAGGGCTTTGAAATCGACAATAGTCCGCCGCTGGCGGACGACCTAGCGCCCAAGGTGCTGACCAAACAACCTGACCCCAACTCGATTTGGGCCGCTCGCCAAGCGGCCCAAACTGGAACCACGCAAAGCGCGAAAGGAGCACGAGCATGACCATCAAACAGGAACCGATGCACGCAGGTGAATTCCTGCTGTCTGAAGGCGCCGGCAATATTTCGCGTGAAGCGATCAACGTCGCGGCCGGTCCAGCGTTGTGGCCCGGGCAAATTCTCGGACTGGTGACCGCCTCCGGCGAATTTGCAGCCTACGAACCGACTGCCGAGGACGGCACCGAAAACGCTGTCGCCATTCTCTACGGCCCGCTGGGCGAATGCGATGTGGTGCGTCGCGGTCGTGCCGTGGTGCGGTTGGCCGAAGTCAGCGAAGCGCATTTGACCGGCCTCGATCTGGCTTCCGAAAAAGCGCTTGCCACTCATTTCGTGATCGTCCGCTAAGTCGATCCTTCTTTTTTATGCATCCCGCCGCGTGCGGGATTTTTCGTTTCTGGAGAGTACCCATGGCTGATATCGCCATTTTTGAAGACGAAGCGTTTACCGTTACTTCGCTGACCGCTGCACTCAACGATCAACCCTACCTGCCGGGCCGCATCAGCGCCTTGGGCCTGTTCCGCGAGGAAGGCATTACCACCCTGACCGTGCAGATTGAAAAGGACGGTGACACCCTGGCACTGGTGCCGGCCGGTGAGCGCGGTGGTTCTGGCCTGGTGGTTGCTGCGAGCAAGCGCAACCTGATCCCGTTCAACACCGTGCACCTGCCTGAGCGCTTCACGATCAAGGCGGATGAGATCCAAGGCATCCGCGCCTTCGGCACTCGTACCGAGCTGCAGGCGGTTCAGGATGTGGTCAATGCACGTCTGGCAAAGGCGCGTCGTCAGTTGGACGCGACGCATGAGTTCCAGCGCATGGGCGCACTCAACGGCCAGATCCTCGACGCTGATGGTTCGACGGTGCTGCTGGACTTGTATGAGCGCTTCGGTGTGCAGCGTCAGAAGATGTCCATGGGGCTGACTAAGGCCGATACGGAGCTGCGGGTCATGTGCGGTGAGGCGCTGGACATGCAGGAGGATGCGCTGGGTAGCGTGACCAGTACCGGTTCGCGCGCTTTCTGCGGCAAGAACTTCTGGAACAAGCTGATTGTTCACAAGTCGGTCAAAGAGACTTACCTCAACAGTCAGCAAGCGGCAGCGCTGCGTGGTGATGCCCGCGAAAGCTTCGAGTTCGGCGGCATCATCTGGGAGCGT
Organism: Pseudomonas sp. NPDC087690; assembly: GCF_044743175.1. Lineage (NCBI taxonomy): Bacteria > Pseudomonadati > Pseudomonadota > Gammaproteobacteria > Pseudomonadales > Pseudomonadaceae > Pseudomonas > Pseudomonas sp. NPDC087690. The sequence continues at coordinate 997 of NZ_JBIUVX010000045.1, read as the reverse complement.
TACCGTGGCAAGGTCGCCGGCGTGTCTTTCGTCCACGACGACAAGGCGCTGCTGGTTCCTGAAGGCGTGCCGGATCTGTACATCTCGGTGTTCGCGCCGGCCGACTACATGGAAACGGTCAACACTCAGGGCATTCCGTACTACAGCATGATCGAGCCGCTGCCCTTCAACAAAGGCATGGCCGGTGAAGCCCAGTCCAACCCACTGCATCTGTGCACTCGACCGCGCGCCCAGATCCTGCTGGAACTCTAACCGTGGGCTTTCGCGATCTGATCGCCGAGGTCGACGCAGTGGTGTTCGAGACGCTGGGCGATACCGCGCGGATCGAGGGTCGCGAAGAGCCAGTGCTCGGCATGTTTGCCGCGCCCTGGCTGCAACCCAAGTTCGGCAAGCTCAACACCGGGTTGCGCGAGCCGCGTTTTGAGATCCGTGTCAGCGATTCACAAGGTCTGGAACAGGGCATGTTGGTCAGCGTCGACTTGCCTGCTTTGGATGGCGGCGGTGACTACGATCTGCTGCAACTGGAGCCGAGCGGAGACGGTTTGGTCGCGTTGATCTTGAGGATGCGAGCATGAGTGTCGGCAGTTATTACAAGTCCTCGGCCAGCGGCGGGATGCTGACGATTCAGTCATCGGCGTCAGATCTGCAAGCTTTCGACGGTTTCGCTGCATTGGTGCCGAAAGCTGCCGCTGCTGCTCAGCGTCGAGCCATCAACAAAACGTTAGGGTGGCTGCGCACTCACATTGCGCGTGCGGTGGGCCGGCAGGAGCGCATTGCCGTCGCTGCAGTGCGTCAGCGCTTGCGCAGCTATCCGGTCGCCGGCAGAGCTGCAAGCGGCAAGTTGTGGTTTGGACTGAATGCCATTGAGTCCAGCCGGATCGGTCGCGCACGGCAAAACGGCGGCGGCGTGTCGGTGGCGGGGCGCCGTTATCAAGGCGCTTTCCTCAAACAGGTCTACGGCAACAAGCCCGACATCTGGATCCGTACCGCAAGCAAG
>NZ_JBIUVX010000044.1:0-37271 GCF_044743175.1 Pseudomonas sp. NPDC087690 | reverse complement strand
TCCATTGACCTGAACCTTGAAGAGCTGATCGATCGCAAGATCTATCGCTTCGTCGGCCACGCAGCGGCTTACGCCTACCTGGCCATGAAAGACGCCATTGCTGACTCCGGCCTGACCGAAGAGCAAGTGTCCAACCCGCGTACCGGCCTGGTGGCTGGCTCCGGTGGTGCTTCCACGCTGAACCAGATGGAAGCGCTGGACATCCTGCGCGAGAAAGGCGTGAAGCGCGTTGGTCCGTACCGTGTCACGCGGACCATGAGCAGCACGGTTTCCGCTTGCCTGGCCACGCCATTCAAGATCAAAGGCCTGAACTACTCCATCGCTTCTGCCTGCGCCACCAGTGCTCACTGCATCGGTACCGCCATGGAACAGATCCAGATGGGCAAGCAGGACATCGTCTTCGCCGGTGGCGGTGAAGAAGAGCACTGGAGCCAGTCGTTCCTGTTCGACGCCATGGGCGCTCTGTCCAGCAAGCGTAACGACACCCCGGAACAGGCTTCCCGTGCCTACGACAAAGACCGTGACGGTTTCGTCATCGCTGGCGGTGGCGGCATGGTCGTGGTTGAAGAGCTGGAACACGCTCTGGCCCGTGGCGCGAAAATCTACGCCGAAATCGTTGGCTACGGCGCAACGTCCGACGGCTACGACATGGTTGCCCCAAGTGGCGAAGGCGCGATCCGCTGCATGCAGATGGCGATGTCCACCGTTGATACCCCGATCGACTACCTGAACACCCACGGCACCTCGACTCCGGTCGGCGACGTTGCGGAAATGAAAGGTGTGCGTGAAGTGTTCGGCGACAAGGCACCTGCGATCAGCTCGACCAAGAGCCTGTCCGGTCACTCCCTGGGCGCCGCTGGTGTTCACGAAGCGATCTACTGCATGCTGATGATGGAAGGCAACTTCATTGCCGGCTCCGCCAACATCGACGAGCTGGACCCTGAAGTGGCCGATCTGCCGGTGCTGACCAAGACCCGCGAAAACGCCACCATCAACACCGTGATGAGCAACAGCTTCGGCTTCGGCGGCACCAACGCCACGCTGGTACTGAAGCGCTGGGAAGGCAAGTAATTCCCCCTGCTTGAGCCACACATGAAAACGCCCCGACTGGTTCGGGGCGTTTTTTTTTGCCTGCAGAAATTAGCCGGGACACTACCGGTCCGTGTTGTTGATCGTTCCCACGCTCTGCGTGGGAATGCAACCCCCGTGACGCTCCGCGTCACTGGACGCGGAGCGTCCCCAGAGGCATTCCCACGCGGAGCGTGGGAACGATCAACAATGGGTTTCGGCGCTTCTGGAAATGAAACTTCTGTCATGAAACTTACCGCCCTGCGACCGAATGTCGCGGATTACGCGGGCTGCAGCACTGTTGCAAAAAACGCAACAACACCTTGCACAAATCAGCCGTTTACTTAGCAAGCTAACAAATCATATAACAGAGTCCTGCACACGCCTTGCTGCAGATAACTTGAGATTTGGAGCTAGCAGATGACTGTAAAAGTAACTGAACGCGACGATTCACACATGTCCCACGAAGGCGTAGCCGCCGGTATCCGCATTTGGGATGTGCATCAACAAGACTTGCTGGTCGGCATGTTCCACAACGAGATCGATGCCCACAACTATAAGGCCGAGCTGGAAGTGCAAGAACAGCAACGTGATCTGAAATCCGCCTGATTCAACCACAGCATTGAAAACGACAAACCCCGCCATGAGCGGGGTTTGTCGTTGTTACAGCTTTATCGGTTTACCACATCAGATCATCAGGGATCTGATACGCCGCGTACGGATCGTCCTCGGTGCTGACCTCTTCGGTCTGCACATTGAGCTGAACGATACGTTGCGGATCGCGCTCCTGGATCTTCAGGGCCGCTTCACGCGGAATCACTTCGTAACCACCGGCATGGTGGACGATCGCCAGCGAACCGCTGCTGAGCTTGTTGCGCATCAGCGTGTTGACCGAGAGGCGCTTGACCTTCTTGTCGTCGACGAAGTTGTAGTAGTCCTCGGTCGTCAGCTTCGGCAGACGCGAGACTTCGATCAACTGCTTGACCTGCGCCGCACGCGCCTTGGCCTCGGCTTTCTCTTTCTGCTGACGGTTCAGTTCCTGGTCGCGCTTGACCTTCTCGGCCATGGCTTCCTGGGCAGCACGCTGCTGCGAGTCGTCCAGTTCGATCTGGCCTTTATGCGCCAGACGTTGCTGCTTCTGCTTGTCCTTGCTGACCTGCTTGGCCTGCTTTTGGTTGACCAGACCTGCTTTGAGCAACTGGTCGCGAAGGGAAATACTCATCGGGCTTACTCACTTGGGCAGTTGCTCAGCCGCAGCTGGGCGCATTCTTTTCCTGACGTTTGGCTTCGCCCCACAGGGCGTCCAACTCTTCGAGGGTGCAATCTTCTATGGGACGGTGGGTGTCGCGCAATGCCTGTTCGATAAATCGGAAACGTCTTTCAAACTTGCCGTTGGCGCCACGCAGCGCGGTTTCCGGGTCGACCTTCAGATGCCGGGCCAGATTGACCACGGAAAACAGCAGGTCGCCGATCTCGTCAGCCACCGCGACGGGATCGTTTTCGGACATCGCTTCAAGGACTTCATCGAGTTCTTCGCGCACCTTGTCGAACACCGGCAAGGCCTCCGGCCAGTCGAAACCGACCTGGCCTGCGCGCTTCTGCAATTTGGCCGACCGCGATAACGCCGGCAGTGTGGCCGGCACGTCATCGAGCAGCGACAGTTGCTCAGGCGCGGCGGATTTCTCCGCGCGTTCTTCGGCTTTGATCTCTTCCCAGCGCTGCTTGACCTGTTCTTCGCTCAAGCGCGGTACGTCGAGCGGCGCATACAGATCGCCGGTGGGAAAGACGTGGGGATGACGACGGATCAGTTTACGGGTGATGCTGTCGATCACGCCGGCAAATTCGAAGCGCCCTTCTTCCTTGGCCAACTGGCTGTAATACACCACCTGGAACAGCAGATCGCCCAACTCACCCTGTAGATGATCGAAGTCGCCGCGCTCGATGGCGTCGGCCACTTCGTAGGCTTCTTCGAGGGTGTGCGCAACGATGGTCGCGTAGGTTTGCTTGATGTCCCACGGGCAACCGTACTGCGGATCGCGCAGGCGGTTCATGAGGTGGAGCAGGTCTTCAAGGCTGTACATCATTTCACTCACTACATAGATCCATTGATCGTTCCCACGCTATGCGTGGGAATGCAGCCCGTGACGCTCCGCGTCACTGGACGCAGAGCGTCCCTAGAGGCATTCCCATGCGGAGCGTGGGAACGATCAATCGAAGCCATCTTCAAGGTGTGCGGTTACGCCGCGTTTCGATGATGTTCGGCAACTGCGAAATCCGCCCGAGCAATCGTCCCAGCGCATCCAGACCCGGGATCTCGATGGTCAGGGACATCAGCGCGGTGTTGTCCTCCTTGTTCGAGCGGGTGTTGACCGCCAGTACGTTGATCCGCTCGTTGAGCAGCACTTGCGACACATCACGCAGCAGACCGGAACGGTCGTAGGCGCGAATAATGATGTCCACCGGATAGGTGAGCACCGGCACCGGGCCCCAGCTGACCTGAATGATCCGCTCTGGCTCACGCCCGCCCAGTTGCAGCACCGAGGCGCAGTCCTGACGGTGAATGCTCACGCCACGGCCCTGAGTGATGTAACCGACGATCGCATCGCCCGGCAGCGGCTGGCAGCAGCCGGCCATTTGCGTCATCAGGTTGCCGACGCCCTGGATCTGAATGTCGCCGCGCTTGCCCGGTTTGTAGCCGGTGGCTTTGCGCGGGATCAGCTCCAGCTGTTCGTTGCCGCGTTCCGGTTCGACCAGTTGCTGCGCGAGGTTGACCAATTGCGCCAGACGCAAGTCGCCGGCACCGAGGGCGGCGAACATGTCTTCGGCAGTTTTCATGTTGGCCTTGTCGGCCAGCTTGTCGAAGTCCACCGCAGGCAGACCGAGGCGCGTCAGTTCGCGTTCGATCAGGGTTTTACCAGCGGCAACGTTCTGGTCGCGCGCCTGCAATTTGAACCAGTGGACGATCTTCGCCCGCGCCCGCGAGGTGGTGACATAACCGAGGTTGGAGTTCAGCCAGTCGCGGCTCGGCGTACCGTGCTTGCTGGTGATGATCTCGACCTGCTCACCGGTCTGCAGACTGTAGTTGAGCGGGACGATGCGCCCGTTGATCTTCGCGCCACGGCAGTTGTGGCCGATTTCGGTGTGCACGCGATAGGCGAAGTCCAGCGGCGTCGCGCCTTTCGGCAAGTCGATGGCGTGGCCGTCGGGGGTGAAGATGTACACCCGATCCGGCTCGATATCGACACGCAGCTGTTCCGCCAGACCACCGATATCGCCCAGTTCTTCGTGCCACTCGAGCACCTGACGCAGCCAGGAGATTTTCTCTTCGTAGTGATTCGAACCGGATTTGACGTCGGTGCCCTTGTAGCGCCAGTGCGCGCAGACACCGAGTTCGGCTTCTTCGTGCATCGAGTGCGTACGAATCTGCACCTCAAGCACCTTACCCTCAGGGCCGATCACCGCGGTGTGCAGCGAGCGGTAGCCGTTCTCTTTCGGGTTGGCTATGTAGTCGTCGAATTCTTTCGGGATGTGCCGCCACAAGGTGTGGACGATACCGAGCGCGGTGTAGCAGTCGCGCATTTCCGGCACCAGCACACGCACCGCACGCACGTCGTAGATCTGGCTGAATTCCAGACCCTTGCGCTGCATTTTGCGCCAGATCGAATAGATGTGTTTGGCCCGGCCGCTGATGTCGGCGTCGACGCCGGTGGCCTGCAACTCGTCCTTGAGCTGGGTCATCACGTCGGCGATGAAACGCTCACGATCCAGCCGTCGCTCGTGGAGCAACTTGGCGATCTGTTTGTATTGATCCGGCTCCAGGTAACGGAAGGACAAGTCCTCCAGCTCCCATTTGATATGACCGATACCGAGGCGATGTGCGAGCGGCGCATAAATGTCGAACACTTCCCGGGCGACACGGTTACGTTTTTCGTCGTCAGCGGTTTTCACCGCACGAATGGCGCAGGTACGTTCGGCCAGTTTGATCAACGCAACGCGAACGTCATCGACCATCGCCACGAGCATCTTGCGCAGGTTTTCCACCTGCCCTTGCGTGCCCATCACCATCGACTGACGCGGACTGAGGCTGGCGCTGATCGCAGCCATGCGCTGCACGCCGTCAATCAGCTTGGCGACCACCGGGCCGAAGCGCTGGCCGATGGCCGCGAGTTCGATCTGGCCTTCGCGTACGCCGCGATACAGGACCGCCGCGACCAGCGAATCCTGATCGAGCTTGAGGTCGGCGAGAATCTCGGCGATCTCCAAACCAGTACTGAAACTGCCGGAGCCTTCGGCCCACAGATTCTTCTTGGCATTGGACTGTTGTTCGGCCTCGCGAGCGAACTCGCAGGCTTCTTTCAAGGCTTCGCGATCCAGTGCCAGATCGACACTGACCGCGTGATCGAGCCAAGCCTCGAGATTGATACTGCCGTCAGTGTTGATCGGCTGGTGTGCTCTCACCTGTACCATCTTGCTTTACCTTCCCTACGACGCAGATTCAATGCGTCAAATCGCTGACCTCTACGGTCCGTTTGCGCTCGCGGGGCCGATGCGAGCACTGCGCGGACAGGTCAGACGGATTCAGACGAGCCATCCTGGCTCGCTTCAAATAACGCCATGGCCTCGACATGTGCCGTCTGAGGAAACATATCGAGAATCCCGGCACGTTTTAACCGGTAGCCCTGCTTGATCAATTCGACCGTATCGCGCGCCAGCGTTGCCGGATTGCACGACACATACACCAACCGTTTGGCACCCAGGCTCGCCAGCTTGCGTACTACCTCGAAAGCACCGTCACGTGGTGGATCCAAGAGTACCGCAGAAAAGCCGTTTCCGATCCACTGGGCATCGGTCAAAGGCTGGGATAAATCGGCTTGAAAAAACTTTGTGTTATGCAAATTGTTACTGGCGGCGTTGGCTTCAGCGCGATCGACCATGGTCTGCACACCTTCCACCGCGACCACTTCGCGCACGGTTTTGGCCAGCGGCAAAGCGAAGTTGCCCAAGCCGCAGAACAGATCCAGCACGCGCTCGTCGCGGCCCGGTTTCAGCCATTCCAGGGCCTGCGCCACCATGGCTTCGTTGACGCCGGCGTTGACCTGGATGAAATCCCCCGGCCGATACGCCAGGTCCAGATCCCACTGCTCCAGGCGATAGCCCAGCGACTGGGTTCGATCGACCGGTTGTGGCTCGCCTTCGCCATGCAGCCACAATTGCGCTTCATGAAACTCGCAGAAATCCTTGAGGATGGTCAGATCCGCTTCGGACAAGGGCGCCATATGCCGCAGCAGCACCGCCAGCGACGAACCGCTGAACAACTCGACATGCCCCAGCGCCTGCGGTTTGCTCAAGCGACGGAGCATCTCCGGCAAGCGGGTCATGATCGGTTGCAAGGGCTGTACCAGCACCGGGCATTCGCTGATCGCGACAATGTCCTGGCTGCCGGCGGCGCGGAAACCGACTTCGAGGTTCTTCGCTTTCATGTCCCAGCGCACGGCAATCCGGGCACGACGGCGATAACCAAATTCAGAGCCGGTCAGCGGTGCGGCCCACTCTTCAGGTTCGACAGCGGCAACCCGCGACAGTTGTTCGGCGAGCATGCGCTGTTTCAGGGCAAGCTGTTCGTCGTGGGGCAAATGCTGAACGCTGCAACCGCCGCAGCGGCCGGCATGCTGACACGGTGCCGGGCGGCGCAGTTCGCTGGCCTTGAACACGCGCTCGGTGCGCGCCTCGACCACTTTGCCGTGGGCGCCGAGCACCCGCGCTTCGACCTCTTCACCGGCAAGGGCGCCGAGGACGAACCAGGTTTTGCCTTCGAAAAACGCGATGCCGCGACCGTCATTGGCGAGGCGCTCGATGTTCAAGCGCTGCTTTTTGCCGGTCGGGATTTGCGGTGCCTTGCTGCCGCCGGTGGGCTGGAAGCGCAGGCCTCTCTCGTGCTTGGCCATCAGTTGGGTGCGTCGAAAATGCCGGTCGACAGGTAACGGTCGCCACGGTCGCAGATGATCGCGACGATCACCGCGTTTTCAAGTTCTTTGGACAGGCGCAACATCGCTGCCACCGCACCGCCCGAAGACACGCCACAGAAGATGCCCTCTTCGCGGGCCAGACGACGGGTGACGTCCTCGGCCTCGCTTTGCGCCATGTCGACAATACGGTCGACGCGCTCGGCCTGATAAATCTTCGGCAGGTATTCTTGCGGCCAGCGGCGGATGCCGGGAATGGCCGAGCCTTCCATCGGTTGCAGACCGACGATCTGCACGTTGTCGCTCTGCTCTTTCAAGTAGCGCGAAACGCCCATGATGGTGCCGGTGGTGCCCATCGAACTGACGAAATGGGTGATGGAGCCCTGGGTCTGACGCCAGATTTCCGGACCGGTGGTGGTGTAGTGCGCCTCAGGATTGTCGCCATTGGCGAACTGATCGAGCACCTTGCCACGGCCTTCGGCCTCCATGCGCTGCGCGAGGTCGCGGGCGCCTTCCATGCCTTCTTCCTGACTGACCAGAATCAGCTCGGCGCCATAAGCGGTCATTGCCGCTTTGCGCTCGGCGCTGGAGTTGTCGGGCATGATCAGGATCATCTTGTAACCCTTGATCGCGGCGGCCATGGCCAGGGCGATCCCGGTGTTGCCCGAGGTCGCTTCGATCAGCGTATCGCCGGCATGGATCTGCCCGCGCAACTCGGCGCGAGTGATCATCGACAGCGCCGGACGGTCCTTGACCGAACCCGCCGGGTTATTCCCTTCGAGCTTGAGCAACAGGGTGTTGCTGGTGGCACCGGGCAGGCGCTGCAAACGCACCAGCGGAGTGTTGCCGACGCAATCGGCGATGGTTGGGTACTGCAGGGTCATGGCGTATTCGCAATCCAGACGTGCGGGGGCGCCTATCATACCGGCAAACCCGCGCAGGCCATATCACGCAAAGTGCGGTGCTTATGGTTTATGGGAATAAGCAGCGGTTAGTCGCTATTTTCTGCTGGCGCCGTATCCATTGCATAAAACTCATGCAACTTGGCCTGCAGCAACTGCTTATCCGGCAGACAGGTTTGATATTGCGCTATCAATGCGGGCGAAAGACTGCGATTGAGGGCGTACTCGACGACCTCATCTTCCTTGCTTGCACACAGCAGGACTCCGATGGCCGGACTTTCGTGAGGCTTGCGGACATTGCGATCCAGCGCCTCCAGATAGAAATCCAGCTTACCGAGGTATTCCGGCTCAAAACGGCCGACCTTGAGTTCAATGGCTACAAGGCAGTTGAGCCCTCGGTGGAAAAACAGAAGGTCGAGAGAGAAATCCCGGCCGCCGACCTGCAGTGGATATTCGGAACCGACAAAGCAGAAGTCGCGACCGAGCTCAATAAGGAACGCCTTGAGACGTGAAAGAAGCCCCTGGTGCAGATCGGTTTCGGAATGAGCAGCGGGCAAGTCGAGAAATTCGACCATGTAGGAATCGCGGAATATCTCGAGAGCTTCGGGATGATTTTGTTTCAGTGCGGCGGAGGCTTTTGCAGGATCGGTGACGCTTCGCTCAAACAAAGCAGACTTGAATTGGCGTTCCAGTTCGCGCTTCGACCACTGTTCCTGAACGGCCATTCGCAGGTAGAACCCACGCTCTTCCGGGTGTTTGCTTTGGCTCAAAATGATCATGTTATGAGTCCACGGCAATTGTCTCACCAGTGGTGAGACAATTGGATCATCCCGATAGGTTTCATAAAACTGGCGCATTCGGAACAGATTTGGTCGGGTGAACCCACGCAAGCCCGGTTGGGTATACGCCAGATGTGCGGCCAGTTGAGTTATGACCGAATCGCCCCACTCCGCCTGCTCAATCTTACGACTGATATGCGCCCCCACCTGCCAATAAAGCTCAATCAGCTGTGTATTGACCGCTTGCATGGCCTTATGTCTGGAACTGTGAATCAACGCGAGCACTTCGTTGAAACGTTCGCCATCCGGGCTGCCAGTAACGCTGGATACAGTCATGCGCAATTCCTTGAAGATCAGGTGAAGCACGAGCCTAACCCCTTCAGGAAGCTTGAAATGACCGCCGATGCAACTTGGGAAATGTCTTACAAAAAAAGGCGAGCACTCCGGCAAGCCATCAGGATTGGCCACCCGAATGGACTACATCGCGAGCAGGCTCACTCCTACAGGAGATCTGCGTTGATCACACAACCTGCGGCGAACCGAGATCCAATGTGGGAGCGAGCCTGCTCGCGAAGGCGTCAGTCGGCGCAACGCCATCGTCAGCCAGCAACCGCAAATTCAACCGCAACCCCGCCCCGCTATTCTCCGCCCAAATACTTCCGCCCTGACGCTGCACGGCATTGCGCGCGATGCTCAGGCCCAAGCCGAATCCACCGTCGCCGGGCCGCGAGCCGTCGAGACGGGTGAACGGCGAGAAGATCCGCTCCAGATCCCCTTCCGCTACGCCGCCGCCCTGATCTTCCAGCCACAGGTGCCAGAAATCGCCGTCGCGCCGTCCATCCAGTCGCACGACCCCACCCGCAGGCGAATGCCGAATCGCGTTACGCAGAATGTTCTCCAGCGCCTGCGCCAGCGTATTCAGGTTGCCACGCACCCAGCACGACGCCTCGACCGAACACTGCAATTGCAGGCTCGGCCAGCCGCTTTCATAACAGGCGTTGTCCGTGAGCATTTCCCACAGGGCCTGAATCTGGATCGCTTCCTCGGGCAGCGGCGTGCGGTCGGTATCGAGCCAGGCCAGTTGCAGGGTGTCTTCGACCAGCCGTTGCATACCGTCAACTTCACGACCGATGCGCTCGCGCAGTTGCATCAGACCCTGTTCGCTTTCACTGGCGACACGCAAACGGCTCAGCGGCGTGCGCAATTCGTGGGACAGATCACGCAGCAGTTGCTGTTGCAGAGCCACGGTCGATTGCAGGCGCTCGGACATCGAGTCGAACGCTCGCGCCAGCTCTCCAAGCTCATCCGGGCGCTGGGTGATGCCGCTCGACAACCGCACATTCAACTGGTCGGCGCGCCAAGCGTTGGCCTGTTCACGCAAGTTGTTCAGCGGCACTACCAGAAGACGATAGAGACCGACGCACAGCAGCAAAGTGAACAACCCCGGAATCACGCCGTTGGTGATGACGCGCCAGAACAGCCGATATTTACCCGGCAGAAATCGCTCGGGCAATTCGATCACCAGGCTGCCGGCGGACGGCTCTTTGGGAAAAGGTATGCGCAGCCACGGCCGGTTCTGTTTGTGGATCGGCCAGTCAAGACCGCGCAAGAACGTCAGGTGCTGGATTTCCTGTTCATTCAGCGGATCGCTGCTCAGCGACTGCAAGTTGCCACCGATGACGCCGACCCAACTGGCTTCACGCAACTCCATGCTCTGCAACCAGTCATCGACCCCGCTGCGGCCGCCGTGCTGCCACGCCTGTTCCGCTTGCGCGGCATAACGACTGAGCGTGCCCCGCGCTTCGTCGGAGAGGAACTGGTTGCGCTCCTCCATATAACGGCCCCACGACCAGCTCAACCAGATCATCAGCAGACAGAACGCGACCAGCAGAAACGCCAGTTTCCAGAACAGCGAATGCCGCCCCGGCAGTTCAGAGCGTTTCATCGGCCGCGCTCAGAACGTAACCCTTGCCCCACACGGTGCGCACTTCACGCTCGGTGTAACCGATGGCTTTCAGTTTGCGGCGGATCTGGCTGATGTGCATGTCGAGGCTGCGGTCGTGGGCCGCGTAGCCGCGCTGTAAAACGTGCTGATAAAGGAAGGCTTTGCTCAGCACTTCCTCGTCATTGCGATTGAGGGTTTCCAGTAAACGGAACTCGCTGCGGGTCAGCCCGGCGGCTTGCTTGCCGAACAGCACATCGCACCGTTCATCGTCGAACCGCAGCGTACCGGCCGCCACGGGCGCCGCCAGCGATGCCGGGCGCCGATCCAGCGCGACCCGGCGCAGGATCGCTTCGATGCGTACATGCAGCTCGGCCATGCTGAACGGTTTGGGCAGATAGTCGTCGGCGCCCAGACGGAAACCGCTGATGCGATCCGCCTCGGCACCGAGAGCCGACATCAATAGCACCGGCGTCGAATGGCTCTGGCGCAATTGCGTCAGTACGTTCAAACCGTCCATGCCCGGCAACAGAATATCCATCAGTACCACGTCGAACGGCTGGCGCCTGGCGATGCTCAGACCTTCCTGGCCGTTCTGGCACCAGGTCACCTGAAAGCCGCTGCGACCCAGATGTTCGTGAACATAGGCGCCGAGAACCGGATCGTCCTCAATGGAAAGTATGCGTGGCTGGGCAGCGGAAACAGGAGTCATGACTATCTGCAAGTAATTCTCAGTTGAGGGCGATTATTCAAGATTGCCGGGCATCGGGCAACCCAAGGATGTCCTATCGGACCAACGAGCCTCTGCGCCCTGAACCGACCCGAGCGCATTTTTCCGGAGATTGCCTGCGAGCAAATCGCTACACTGCGCGAATGTCGCGTGCCGGATGCACGCATGAGTCAACAGTTCAGCGGGATGCAGGAGATAGGTGTGCTCAAGAAACTGGGAATCAAAGGTCGCGTGTTGTTGCTGACCTTGTTGCCGACCAGCCTGATGGCGCTAGTGCTCGGTGGTTATTTCACCTGGGCGCAGCAGTCCGACTTGCAGACCCAGTTGATGCAGCGCGGCGAAATGATCGCCGAGCAACTGGCCCCGCTGGTGGCGCCGGCCATGGGCCACGGCAACAATGAATTGCTCGAGCGCATCGCCACCCAGTCCCTCGAACAACCGGACGTGCGCGCCGTCACTTTTCTTGCGCCGGATCGCTCGCCGCTGGCCCACGCCGGCCCGACCATGCTCAATCAGGCACCGAGCGGCGACAGCGCGCAATTGCAACGGCGCAGCGGCAATGACGCGACGCGCTACCTGATGCCGGTGTTCGGCAAGCACCGTAATCTCGCCGGAGAACTGATCCCCGAAGAATCCGATCGTCTGCTCGGCTGGGTGGAACTGGAGCTGTCGCACAACGGCATGCTGCTGCGCGGTTATCGCAGCCTGTTTGCCAGCCTGTTGCTGATCGCCGCCGGTCTTGCCGGAGCGGCGTTGCTCGCGTTGCGCATGGGCCGCACCATCAACCGCCCGCTGAGCCAGATCAAACAGGCCGTCGCACAACTCAAGGACGGCCACCTGGAAACCCGTCTGCCGCCGCTCGGCAGTCAGGAGCTGGATGAGCTGGCGTCGGGCATCAACCGTATGGCCGGAACGTTACAGAACGCTCGCGAAGAACTGCAGCACAGCGTCGATCAGGCCACCGAAGACGTCCGGCAGAATCTGGAAACCATCGAGATCCAGAACATCGAACTGGATCTGGCGCGTAAAGAGGCACTGGAAGCCAGCCGGATCAAATCCGAATTTCTTGCCAACATGAGCCACGAGATCCGCACGCCGCTCAACGGCATTCTCGGCTTCACCCATCTATTGCAGAAAAGCGAGTTGACCCCGCGCCAGCTCGACTATCTGGGCACCATCGAAAAATCCGCCGACAGCCTGTTAGGCATTATCAACGAGATCCTCGACTTCTCGAAAATCGAGGCCGGCAAACTGGTGCTCGACCATATTCCGTTCAACCTGCGTGACCTGCTGCAAGACACCCTGACCATTCTTGCCCCCGCCGCTCACGCCAAGCAGTTGGAACTGGTCAGCCTGGTGTACCGCGACACGCCGCTGTCGCTGGTCGGTGATCCGCTGCGCCTCAAGCAGATCCTCACCAACCTGGTCAGCAACGCGATCAAGTTCACTCGCGAAGGCACCATCGTCGCCCGCGCGATGCTTGAAGAAGAACACGAAGACAGCGTGCAACTGCGCATCAGCATTCAGGACACCGGCATCGGTCTGTCGAATCAGGATGTCCGTGCGCTGTTCCAGGCTTTCAGTCAGGCCGATAATTCGTTGTCGCGCCAACCTGGCGGCACTGGCCTCGGGCTGGTGATTTCCAAGCGCCTGATCGAGCAGATGGGCGGCGAAATCGGTGTCGACAGCACGCCGGGCGAAGGTTCGGAATTCTGGATCAGCCTGAACCTGCCAAAGACCCGCGACGATGCCGAGGACCTGCCTTCGGCGCCGCTGCTCGGACGCCGCGTGGCAGTGCTGGAAAACCACGAACTGGCGCGTCAGGCCCTGCAGCATCAACTGGAAGACTGCGGCCTCGATGTCACCACGTTCAACACCCTCGAAAGCCTGACCAATGGCGTCACCGGCGCGCATCAGACCGATCAGGCGATTGATCTGGCGGTGCTCGGTATCACCAGCAACGACATGCTCCCGGAGCGTTTGAACCAGCACATCTGGGACCTCGAACACCTTGGTTGCAAAGTGCTGGTACTGTGCCCGACCACCGAGCAGACGCTGTTCCATCTCTCGGTACCGAACCCGCATAGCCAGCTCCAGGCCAAACCGGCGTGCACGCGCAAACTGCGCCGCGCGTTGTCGGATCTGGCCAACCCGCGCCAGCCGCGCAATGAGCCGGGCGAGCCGCTGTCGAGCCGCGCACCGAAAGTGCTCTGCGTCGACGACAACCCGGCCAACCTGTTGCTGGTGCAGACCCTGCTCGAAGACATGGGCGCCAAGGTTCTCGCCGTGGAAAGCGGCTATGCCGCCGTCAAAGCGGTGCAGAGCGAATCTTTTGACCTGGTGCTGATGGACGTGCAGATGCCGGGTATGGACGGGCGCCAGAGCACCGAAACCATCCGTCAGTGGGAAAGCGAACGGCATTGCACGCCGCTGCCGATTGTTGCCCTCACCGCCCACGCCATGGCCAATGAAAAACGCGCGTTGCTGCAAAGCGGCATGGACGACTACCTGACCAAACCGATCAGCGAGCGGCAATTGGCTCAAGTCGTATTGAAATGGACCGGTCTGGCCTTGCGCAATCAAGGGCCGGAGCGCTCCAGCGAAAGCGCCTTGGGCAATCACGAACTGCCGGTGCTCGATCATGAGGAAGGCTTGCGTCTGGCGGCCGGCAAGGCGGATCTGGCGGCAGACATGCTGGCGATGCTGCTCGCCTCACTGGAAGCTGACCGCGAAGCCATCCGTACGGCACGCGACAACCACGACCAGAATGCTCTGCTCGAGCGTGTCCATCGCCTGCATGGCGCGACACGTTACTGTGGTGTGCCGCAATTGCGCGCAGCCTGCCAACGCAGTGAAACCCTGCTCAAACAAGAGGATCCGAAAGCTTTGATGGCGCTCGATGAACTGGAGCGGGCAATCAATCGTCTGGCCACGCAGGCGAAGATCAGCGCCTGATCCACGGCAATGCCGGCAATACAGCAGGGCGCTACAGTGGTCGCGGGTGATTTGCGCCCGCGTCGATGCTCCAGGAGGATTTCATGCGCACGATCGTTTTCAGCAGCCAGACCTACGACCGCGACAGCTTCCTCGGTGCCGCTTGCCCAAGCGGGATCGAATTGCATTTCCAGCCGGCTCGACTCAGCCTCGACACTGCCGCACTGGCCGACGGCCACGAAGTGGTTTGCGCTTTTATCAACGATGACCTCAGCGCGCCGGTACTGGAGCGCCTGGCCGTTGGCGGCACGCGCCTGATTGCCCTGCGCTCGGCGGGTTTCAACCATGTTGACCTGATCGCGGCCAAACGCCTTGGGCTAAGCGTCGTGCGCGTCCCGGCCTACTCGCCACATGCCGTGGCCGAACATGCTGTCGCGTTGATTCTGGCCCTGAATCGCCGTTTGCATCGCGCCTATAACCGCACCCGCGAAGGCGATTTCAGCCTGCACGGTCTGACCGGTTTCGATCTGGTCGGCAAAACCGTCGGCATCGTCGGCACCGGACAGATCGGCGCGACGTTCGCAAAAATCATGCACGGCTTTGGTTGCCAGCTGCTGGCTTACGACCCGTATCCGAACCCGGAGGTCGTGGCTTTGGGCGCGCGTTATCTGAGCCTGCCCGAACTGCTTGCGCAATCGCGCATCATCAGCCTGCACTGCCCGCTCAACGAACACAGTAAACACTTGATCAACCGCGACTCGCTGGCGCACATGCAGACCGGTGCGATGCTGATCAACACCGGACGCGGTGGTCTGGTCGACACGCCAGCGCTGATCGACGCCTTAAAGGACGGGCAGTTGGGTTATCTCGGGCTGGATGTGTACGAAGAAGAGGCGCAGATATTTTTCGAGGACCGCTCCGACCTGCCGTTACAGGACGACGTGCTGGCGCGCTTGCTGACCTTTCCTAACGTGATCATCACCGCGCATCAGGCGTTTCTGACCCATGAAGCACTCGGCGCGATCGCCGCGACCACACTGCACAACATTGCGACCTGGGCGGCAGGTGCACCGCACAACCAGGTCGAGGGTTGATGGCCTGACGGTTTACTTTGGCGACAGCGTGGACGCCAGGATCAACAGAGCCAGCCAGCCAAAGCCGAAAAAGCGCTGCTTCATCGAGTGCCCGTTGCGCAGCAGAAACCAGACAAAAACCATCGGCAGCAGGAAGATCATGATCTTCAGCCAGCCTTCTACCGGACGGCTGCCATCGGCATTGGTCTGCGCTTGAAACGCTGGCGCCGGCTGTTCGACTGGCTGCCGGCGCCGACGCCCCGCCGCTGCCGGCATGACTTTCGGTAACGGCTCCGGCGCAGGGGGTGCCGCGGCTTCCGGAACTGCCTTGTTGCGCGGCAGGCTGCCAAAAGAGATCGTCGAAGGCTTAGCAGGCGCAGGTGCCGGTTCTGCTGCCGCGACCGTCTGCGCATGAGCGCGACCGATCTGCTCCGCCATCGGAGCCCCACAATGAATGCACGCCGAGGCTTCGGAACTGATGCTCCGCTTGCATTCATAACATTCGATCAGCGCCATGTTCCGTTCCTTCAGAGTCGAGGGGCGGCAGTTTGCCATGAGCGCCTGTCGATTTGAACCGGATCGAAGGTCGCAAGCGCACATCATTCTCCAATCGAGCCCGTGCTAGCATGTCGCGCATATTTGGAGGACCCATGGTCGAACACGATTTCCGCTACACCCTGATGAACCCGCAACACACCCTCACCGAATGCCGAGCCCTGGTTCCGGGCCGCTATCAGGTCACCGGCAACGGTGGTTCGATCCGCATCGGTGATGTCCTGTTGGTCACCCTCAAAGGCAGCAAGGATTTGTCCATGCGCCTGACCGTCGACACCGTCCGCCACCTGATCAACCCGCCGGGCCAATGGACCGCGATGACCACAGGCCCGGTGTTCGGCGAACTGGCCATCCACACCTGGCAGGTCAACTGCGACAGCTGCGCCAAAGAGCTGAGCTTCGAGTTCGCCGTGGATGCCAAACTCGGCAAAGCCGCCGAGAAACCGGCCGCCACCGTGCGCATCGCCGAGCTGGGCTGGAAAGCCGTCGGCGACAAGCACCTGTGCCCGAAATGCCAGGAGCCGGCATGATGAAACGCCTTGCCCTGGCCGCTCTGGTCGGTGTCGGTTTGGCAGGCTGCGCTGCGGAGCCAGTGCAACTGCAGCAAAACCGCAGCTACATTCTGGAGTGGATCGGCGAACGGCCATTGATGGATTACAGCCACCTGACCATCACCCTCGGTGAAGATGGCCGTGCCTATGGCAACGGTGGCTGCAACCATTGGTTCGCGCCGTACACCCTTGAAGGTGACAAGATCACCTTCGGCAAGATCGGCAAGACCCGCAAGCTCTGCGCTCCGGCGCTGATGGAGCAGGAACAACGCTTCCTGCAGGCGCTGGAACATGTCCAGCGCTGGGACATCTCGCCAATCGAGCAGATGCGCTTCTGGCCGGCTGAAGGCAAACCGTTGCGCTGGTGGCTGGAAGAGGGTTGAGTCTCAAGACCGCCAAGCCCTCATCGGAACGCCGCCCGCCTAGCCCTCTCCCAGAGGGAGAGGGGACTGATTGGGGGATATTGGAGAGGTACGCCGACCTGGAAGGTTTTCGCCGAATCCATAATTGACCGAATCCCACTCTGGCGACTGCCTAATCGAGCTGATCTGGTTTTGACGAATCCACAATCAACTCGATCTCTCAGGTCGATGTAACTCGCCAGACACCTCGGTCGGCCCCCTCTCCCTACGGGCGGTCCGACGTTTCGGGAGGGCTGGGGTGAGGGGCTTTTGACATTACTGGGTCGCCTGCAACGCTTCGAGTTTGGCCAGCACACCCGCCGCCGTCTGCTCACCCATCAACTGCTCACGCACCTTGCCTTTGTTGTCGATGATATACGTCACCGGCAGTGCCTCACTGCGCGGCAACTCGAACAACTCCGCCGGATCCTGCGCCAGCACGGTGAACTTGATGCCGAGTTTCTCGCTCGCCTCTTTCAGTTCCGCGCCCTGCACATTGTCGAAATTGACCCCGAACACACCGACATTCCTGCTTTTGAGCTCATCGGCCAAATGGTTGAGTTCCGGGATTTCGGTTCGGCAAGGACCACACCATTCGGCCCAGTAATTGAGCACCACCCACTGTTTGTCCAGACGTTCGGAGGCGACTTTCTGCCCATTCTGATCGATCCCGTAATCATTGCCGCAGCCCCCCAGCATCAACGCCCCGATAACCGTCAATGCCGCTGCCAATCGCCGTGTCATGTCGTGTTCCTTGTGAAAATTTAAACGCGCCTGCGACCCATCGCCTCTGACAGTTCTGGATTGCGCGCTGCACAGTTAGAATAGCCGCCACTTTACGCCAGAAGCGACCCGCCATGACCGATCTGACGCTTTATCACAATCCGCGCTGCTCGAAATCCCGCGGTGCGCTGGAGCTTCTTGAAGCCCGCGGCCTGACACCAAACGTCGTGCGCTACCTCGAAACCCCATTGAACGCGGCGCAAATCAAGGCCCTGCTCGGCAAACTCGGGATCAGCGCGCGTCAGTTGCTGCGCACCGGAGAAGATGAATACAAAATGCTTCAACTCGCTGATGACAGCCTCGGCGAAGCGCAATTGATCGACGCTATCGCCCAGCACCCCAAGCTGATGGAACGACCGATTCTCGAAGTCGGCAACAAAGCGGTGATCGGGCGTCCGCCGGAAAAAATCCTGGAGTTGCTACCGTGAGCGCGCCGTACATTCTGGTGCTGTATTACAGCCGCAGTGGCTCCACCAACGAGATGGCGCGGCAGATTGCGCGCGGCATCGAACAGGCCGGCCTCGAAGCGCGCCTGCGCACCGTACCGGCGATCTCCACCGAGTGCGAAGCCGTAGCGCCGGACATTCCGGATGAGGGCGCGCTCTACGCCACGCTCGATGATCTGAAGAACTGTGCCGGCCTGGCGCTGGGCAGCCCGACACGTTTCGGCAACATGGCCGCGCCGCTGAAATACTTTCTCGACGGCACCAGCAACCTGTGGCTGACCGGCGCCCTCGTCGGCAAACCGGCCGGTGTGTTCACCTCTACCGCCAGCCTGCACGGCGGCCAGGAAACCACCCTGCTGTCGATGATGCTGCCGCTGCTGCACCACGGCATGCTGATCACCGGCCTGCCGTACAGCGAATCGGCGCTACTGGAAACCCAGGGTGGCGGCACGCCTTATGGCGCTAGCCACCACGCCGGGGCTGACGGCAAAAGTGGTCTGGATCAGCACGAAGTCGCACTGTGTCGCGCCCTCGGCTTGCGCCTGGCCAAGATTGCGCAAAAACTGGAGGGCTGACAGTGGCGAAGAAGCCGAAGGTTTTGCCTTCCATCGAATGGCTGGAGCCACGAGTAAAAGCGATGCGGGTGGTCAGCCTGCTGAGTTTTTTCGCTCTCGCCGGTTTGCTCGCGGCCTACTACCTGCTGTTCGCCGACCTGCACGGTGCGCGGCCGTGGGTGATTCTGCTGATCGAACTGATCCCATGGATCGTCCTCGCACCGGCGATGATCATGGGCAGCGCCCGTGGCCATTCGTGGATGTGTTTTGTGGTGAATCTGTATTTCATCAAAGGCGCACTGGCGGCGTATGACCCGAACCGACAGTTGTTTGGTGTGCTGGAAATGGTCGCGAGCCTGGCGGTGTTCTGCTCGGCACTGCTGTATGTGCGCTGGCGGTATCAGTTGAATCGCAAGTTGGCTGGCGAGGGGGAAATCTCCGTCGCCTGATGGAAAAAGATCGCAGCCTTCGGCAGCTCCTACATTCGATCGTTCCCACGCTCTGCGTGGGAATGCATCCAGAGACGCTCTGCGTCTCAGGGACGCGGAGCGTCCCGGGCGGCATTCCCACGCGGAGCATGGGAACGATCGGATTGACTCAATGATTGACGGTGTAAGCGAGCATCATCGAAATCTGGCTCATCGGCCGCCCGCCACTCTCTTCATGCCACTGGTTGAACACGTCCTGCACAATCTTCAGATCGCGCAGACTGGTCGGCACCTTGTCGACGATCTTCTGTGCGTTCAGCGCCGCGACCACGTCGTAGCTCGGCACGAAGGTATCCTTGCCGACCATGCGCAAAAAGCGTGGCGCCGACAGTCCGCCCAATTGATGACCGTGCTTTTTCAGGTACGTCCACAGACCGACGATATCGGTCACCGGCCAGTCGGCGATCAGCGCGCCAAAACTGCCCTTCTCTTTCTCGACATCAAGAATGAACTGCGCATTGCGCGGCACGCTTTTCAGTTTGCCGAGATGGCGAATGATTCGCGCATCCTGCATCAGACGCTCAAGGTGCTCGGCGCTCATCAGCACGACTTTTTCCGGGTCGAACTTGAAGAAAACTTCTTCGAAGGCCGGCCACTTGGCGTCGACCAGACTGTGCTTGAGGCCGGCACGGAACACGCGCAGGGCCATGGTCGAGAGGTAGCGATCGTCGCTGATCTTGCGCAATTGCGCGGGAGTCTTGGGAACGGGCAGATGGGCTTCCAGTTCAGCCGCCGAACCGAAGCGGTTCAGACAGTATTCGTGCAGCCACTTGTAATCGCGCATGCCCTCTCCTATTGAATGAAGCGAAGAAACCAATGTGGGAGCGAGCCTGCTCGCGAAGTGGGAGTACCAGTCAACAAATTCAGTTGAATGACACACCGCTTTCGCGTGCAGGCTCGCTCCCACATTTGAAATGGGTTTACAGATTGACGATGTTCACAAAGCGCGAAGCTGCGGTCTCGTCGATCTTCAGGCTGGTGAAGTCGAACAGGTTGCGGTCGGCCAGTTGCGACGGGATCACGTTCTGCAGACTGCGGAAGATGCTTTCAGTTCGACCGGGGGTCTTGCGCTCCCAGTCCAGAAGCATTTCCTTGACCACCTGACGCTGCAGGTTTTCCTGCGAACCGCAGAGGTTGCACGGGATGATCGGGAATTCTTTCAAATCCGAGTAAGCCTGAATGTCTTTCTCGTTGCAGTACGCCAACGGACGGATTACCACGTTGCGGCCGTCATCGGCGCGCAGCTTCGGCGGCATCGCCTTGAGGCTGCCGTTGAAAAACATGTTGAGGAAGAACGTCTCGACGATGTCGTCGCGGTGATGACCGAGGGCCATCTTGGTCGCGCCGATTTCGTCGGCGAAGGTGTACAGCGTGCCGCGACGCAGGCGCGAGCACAGCGAGCAAGTAGTCTTGCCTTCCGGAATCAGTTCCTTGACCACCGAGTAAGTGTCTTTCTCGACGATGTGATACTCGACGCCCAGCTCTTTCAGATAGGCCGGCAGCACATGCTCGGGGAAGCCCGGCTGCTTCTGGTCCATGTTCACCGCGACGATCTCGAACTTGATCGGTGCAACCTTCTGCAGGTGCAGCAGCACGTCGAGCATGGTGTAGCTGTCCTTGCCCCCGGACAGGCAGACCATGACCTTGTCGCCGTCTTCAATCATGTTGAAGTCAGCAACCGCTTCGCCGGCCAGGCGGCGCAGGCGCTTTTGCAGTTTGTTCTGGTTGACCGTAAGAGTGCCCATGACGCGAAATCCGTGAGGTGTGACGAAAGGCCGGCATTTTACGCAAAAACCCGGCGTGGGCGAAGCATACCGACCGGTCGCATTCCGAAATGCATATTCGTGCAGGAGCTGCCGAAGGCTGCGATCTTTTGATTTTGATTTTTAAAAACAAGATCAAAAGATCGCAGCCTTCGGCAGCTCCTACGGGGGCTCGTCAAGACTGCGCGGCGATTAAGCCACTTGTTTACAGCGCGATTTGCTCTAAGCCCCTAATACCTGTGCGGGTAAGACCTTTCTATACTGCGACATAAGGTCGCACACATCTGAAGACCTGTATTTGCTCGGCCACCTTGGCCCGTAGGCGCTCCGTTGGGGGGCGATGGCAATAACAAGAGGAGTGACTGGCATGATCCATCACGTAGTGGGACTTTTCACCCACCCCGATCAGGAATGGAAGGAAATCCGTGGCGACCAAGAGGAAAGCATCAGCCACATGTACCTGACGCACACGCTGATTCTGGCGGCGATTCCGGCAATCTCGGCGTTTATCGGCACCACCCAGGTCGGCTGGGTGATTGGTAACCGCGCGCCGGTGATGCTCACCGTCGAAAGCGCGATCTGGATGACCGTCATGTCGTACCTGGCGATGCTCGGCGGGGTCGCGGTCATGGGTGCCTTCGTGCACTGGATGGCCCGGACCTATGACGCCAATCCGAGTCTGGCTCGCTGCGTGGCGTTTGCCACTTATACCGCGACACCGTTGTTTGTCGGCGGGCTGGCGGCGCTGTATCCGCATATGTGGCTGGGAATGATCGTCGGCACGGCGGCCATCTGCTACACGGTGTACCTGCTGTACGTGGGCCTGCCGACGTTCATGAATATTCCATCGGACGAAGGCTTCCTGTTTTCCAGCTCAGTGCTGGCCGTGGGTCTGGTGGTGCTGGTCGCCATCATGGCGTTTACCGTGATTGTGTGGGGGCTGGGCGTTGGTCCCGTCTATACCAACTGACTCGCCAAGCCAATCCGAGGCCGCCGCAAGGCGGCCTTGTCGTTTGCCGGATGACCATTCGGCAGCTCGACGATTCGCAAGTCCAAGGCGTTGCGGCATACTCGACGTCTCTGGAGATCCATCAAGCATGCCCGAGCAACTCAATACCCGCGTCGAAGACTGTTACCAACTCGCCGAATCCTTTTTCAAACGTTCTTTCCCACGCCCTGTCGTCAGCCTCAAGCTGCGCGGGCAAAAAGCCGGTGTCGCGCATCTGCACGAGAACCTGCTGCGCTTCAACCCGCAGTTGTACCGGGAAAACGCCGAACACTTCCTCAAGCAGACCGTGGCCCACGAAGTCGCGCACCTGATCGCTCATCAGTTGTTTGGCGACCGTATCCAGCCCCATGGCGAGGAGTGGCAACTGATCATGCGCGGGGTTTACGAACTGCCGCCGGATCGCTGCCACACCTATGCAATCAAACGCCGCAGCGTGACTCGTTACATCTACAAATGCCCGTGCGCCGACAGTGATTTTCCGTTCTCGGCGCAGCGCCATAGTCTGGTACGGCAGGGGCGGCGGTATTTGTGTCGGCGCTGCCGCAGTACCTTGGTGTTCAGTGGTGAGATGCGCGTCGAATGACTCCCTGATCGTTCCCATGCTCCGCGTGGGAACGCCGCCATGGACGCTCCGCGTCCACTGTGACGCAGAGCGTCACGGGATGCATTTCCACGCAGAGCGTGGGAACGAGCTACGCAACTACCTTTAAGGCTCGCAATTCGGCAATCCGCTCAACACTAAACCCCAACTCCCCCAACACCTGATCCGTATGCTGCCCCAACGCCGCGCCAACATGCCGGGGCGCCGGTAACTCCTCGGAAAACCTCAACGGACACGCCATCTGCGCCTGCGTGGTGCCATCCCCGCGCGGCACCTGCGTCACCAGCTCACGCGCCTGCAACTGCGGATGGCGCACCGCCTCTGCCAAGTTCAACACCGGCTCGACACACGCATCGATCCCGGCAAACAACTCGCACAGTTCAGCAAAATCATGCTTTTCAAACTCGACCGTCAGCGCGTATTTCAATTGTCGCTGCTGCTCAGGTTTGGGCGACAACCCCAGCGCCGCCAACTCCGGCCGCCCCAGCGCGGCGCACAGTGGCTGCATGAAGGCCGGCTCCAGACTGCCCACCGACATCCAGCGCCCATCCCGCGAGCGGTAGTAGTCGTAAAAACTGCCGCCATTGAGCATCTGATCTTCCCATCCTGGCTCTGCGCCACAGGCCAGATACCCAGCGCCAGCCATGGCATTCAAACTGAACGCGCAGTCGGTCATGCTCACGTCCAGATGCGTGCCCTGCCCCGTTTGCTGCCGCGCAATCACAGCGGCCAACAAGCCGATCACCCCGTGCAACGAACCACCAGCGACATCCGCTACCTGCATGCCCAGCGGCAACGGTCCGCTTTCGGCGCGGCCGGTGTAACTGGCCAGCCCCGCCAGTGCCAGATAATTGATGTCATGCCCGGCGCGCTCCTTGTACGGCCCGGTCTGGCCGTAACCGGTGATCGACACGTAGATCAGTTTTGGATTGATCGCTTTCAGTGCTTCGTAACCCAGCCCCAGACGTTCCATCACACCGGGGCGAAACTGCTCGAGAACGATGTCGTAATCGCCGAGCAACTGCTTGACCACTTCCAACGCCTCGGGCTGTTTCAGGTCCAGTGCCAGGCTGCGCTTGTTGCGATTGAGGTAGGCGTGACTGGCCGATACTCCGCCATCATGGGGCGGTAATACCCGCAGCAGATCCAGGCGTGTCGGTGATTCGATGCGCAGCACCTCGGCGCCCATGTCCGCCAGCAACAGCGAGGCAAACGGCCCCGGCAACAGCGTCGAGAAATCGAGGATCTTCAGTGAGGCCAGCGGTGCGGACATGGGCGAACTCCTTAAGCGATGCACTCAGCCTAGGCAGCGATGCCGCGCACGGCAATCAGCGGAAATGTCAGCGGGTGTGACCGTTACGCTCAAACAACAGGCAAGAAAAAACCCGCCGAAGCGGGTTTTTCCAGGCAAGCAGTGCTTATTTCACATTGCTTGGGGTTGGGCCTTCAGCCACACCCAGGTCGTCTTCTTCACGCTCGTCGGAGATACCGCGACCGCCCGAGGCCAGCTCGGTTTGCAGCTGATCGGTATCCAGTTCCTTGACCCACTTGGCAACCACGATGGTGGCTACTGCGTTACCGACCAGGTTGGTCAGTGCGCGAGCTTCGGACATGAAGCGATCGATACCAAGGATCAGCGCCAGGCCGGCCACCGGCAGGTGACCTACCGCCGACAGGGTCGCGGCCAGTACGATGAAGCCCGAACCGGTCACGCCAGCCGCGCCTTTGGAGGACAGCAGCAATACCAGCAGCAGAGTGATCTGGTGGGTGATGTCCATGTGGGTGTCGGTCGCCTGAGCGATGAACACGGCCGCCATGGTCAGGTAGATCGAAGTACCGTCGAGGTTGAACGAGTAACCGGTCGGGATCACCAGACCCACTACGGATTTCTTCGCGCCGAGACGCTCCATCTTGATCAGCATGCGTGGCAGTGCCGATTCCGACGAGGACGTGCCCAGTACGATCAACAGTTCTTCACGGATGTAACGCACCAGTTTAAACACGCTGAAACCGTGAGCACGGCAGATCGCACCCAGCACCACCACCACGAACAGGATGCAGGTGATGTAGAAGCAGATCATCAACTGGCCCAGTTGCACCAGCGAGCCGACGCCGTAGGCACCGATGGTGAAGGCCATCGCGCCGAAAGCACCCAGCGGCGCCAGTTTCATGATCATGTTGATGATGTTGAACATCACGTGGGCGAAGCGATCGATCATGTCCAGCAGCGGACGACCGTACGAACCCAGGCGATGCAGGGCGTAGCCGAAGATCACCGAGAACATCAGCACTTGCAGGATGTCACCGGTGGCGAACGCGCCGACGATGGTGTTCGGGATTACATTGAGGAGGAAACCGACAATGCTCTGGTCTTTACTGGCCGTCACATAAGTGGCGATTTTCGAGGCGTCCAGGGTGGTGACGTCGATGTGCATGCCGGCGCCCGGTTGCACAACGTTGACCACGATCAGACCGATCAGCAGGGCAATGGTGGAAACGATTTCGAAGTACAGCAGCGCATAGCCGCCGGTCTTGCCCACGGACTTCATGTTCTGCATGCCGGCGATGCCGCTGACAACGGTACAGAAGATGATCGGGGCGATGACCATTTTGATCAGTTTGATGAACCCGTCACCCAGCGGCTTGAGGGCCACACCGGTCTGAGGATAGAAGTGACCAAGCAGGATGCCGATGGCGATGGCAACGATCACCTGGAAATACAGGGATTTGTACAGTGGCTGACGAGTCGTCATTGCAGGTTTCCTCAAGCGTCCCGCGTGGCAACATCCATCTGTTGGCCGCGAAACCTTAATTGCGAACCCTCCTGCACTGGAGGGATTTGTTGTTGGAGCAGCGTTTTCCATCAGGGCCAAACGCACGCTTCTGTGGCTTGTATCGCAAACGTCGTGCCACTTTGGTGCGATTGCCAGCAAGCCTTTTGATATCAGGGGTAACGGGTCTACGGATGTCACCATCCTGTGACTCAGACGTGGCGGATTTCCGCCAACTCGCCGCTTCTCGTCCTACAATTTGGCGGAAATCCGCCTTGTAGGCGCGTCCAGCCGCCAGCTACCATCCGGCGCCTGAGGAAGGATCTGCCGCTTATGCGCGAACGCACCATCGCCAGTCATTTTGCCCGTGCCGCCCTCGGTGGCGCGCGCCGCGTGGGTTTCGATTACTCGGGCCTGCTGCTGCAACTGGGCATCAGCCCGGAACTGCTCGATGAGCCACGCGCGCGCATTGCCCCGGAACAATTCACCCGGTTGATTCAGGGCCTGTGGCTGGCGCTGGACGACGAATATCTGGGTTGCGGCAACGCGCCGAGCAAACCCGGCAGTTTCGCTATGATGTGCCACGCCTCGATTCACTGCCGCAATCTGGAGAAAGCCCTGCAACGCGGTTTATTGTTTTATAGCCTATTCCCCGAAGCCCCGCGCCTGAGCCTGACGCGCGAAGACGAATGGGTGCGCCTGAGCCTCGACGACTCACCGTTGTGGGATCCAGATCACTTTCTCACTGAGAGCCTGCTGGTGATCTGGCATCGCCTCGGCAGTTGGCTGATCGGTCAGCGGATTCGCCTCGAACAGGCGAGTTTCAGCTATCCGCGCCCCGAGCATGGCGCCGAATACGATCTGCTGTTTCCCTGCCCGCTGACCTTCGGCACTGATCAAAGCAGCCTTTTATTCCACAGCCGCTATCTGTCTATGCCGCTATTGCAGGACGAACGCACGCTCAAACATTTCCTCGAACGCTCCCCCGCCGACCTGCTCTCACGTCCGGACGATGGCGATAGCCTCAGCAGTCGCCTGCGCCGCTTGCTCAGCCGCGACAATGCTAACTGGCCGGATCTGGAGGCAGTGGCGGCGCACTTGCACATCAGCCCACAGACCCTGCGCCGGCATTTGCGTGAGGAAGGCAGCAGTTTTCAGGAATTGAAGGATCAGCTACGGCGGGATATCGCCATCTATCATTTGGGCCGGGCGGATCTGTCGTTGCAACAGATTGCCGAACAATTGGGATTCTCTGAGCCGTCGGCGTTTCACCGGGCGTTCAAGAAGTGGACGGGGCTGACGCCGGGGGCTTATCGGGCGCAGGAGCAGTGAGGCGCCAAATCAAAAGCCCCTCACCCTAACCCTCTCCCGGGGGGAGAGGGGACTGATTGGGGGATGCTTGAGAAATACGCCGACCTGCAAGCTCTCTATTGAATCCATATTCGCTGCAAATCGCTCAGGTCGATCATTTTCGCAAGACACTTCGGTCAGTCCCCTCTACCTCTGGGAGAGGGTTAGGGTGAGGGCAACTCCCGATCACACCGCCGGAAAATGAATCCTGAACGCCGCCCCGCCCATCGGCGAATCACCCAAGGCCAGTTTGGCGTTGTAGCTTTCGATGATGTCCTTGACCACCGCCAAGCCGATCCCCTGCCCCGGATGCTGAGCATCCAGGCGTTCACCACGCTCGAGAATCCGCGCGCGCTGATCCGGCGGCACACCGGGGCCGTCGTCTTCCACACACAATTCAACTCCGGCCAAGCTTTCGCGCACGCTGATGCGCACTTCGCCCAGACACAGGCGATAGGCGTTTTCCAACAGGTTACCCATCATCTCCAGCAGCGCGCCCTGCTCGATCGGCACGTAGCAATGCTCGGGTAGATCGAATGCCACTCGCACACGTTTGTCGCGATAGACCTTATCCAACGTGTCACAGAGGCTTTTCAGCACCGGTTGCAGGCGCACCTGATGTCGTACCAGACCGCTTTTACGCAAACTGGCCCGTTGCAATTGGTAGCTGATCTGCTGGCTCATGCGTTCGATCTGGCTCTGCAGCACCCAGGCCTGATCGCGTTCTTCGGGACGTTGAGCCATGTCCTCGCTGACGCCTTGCAACACCGCCAACGGGGTTTTCAGACTGTGCGCGAGGTCATCGAGAGAGTCGCGATAACGGCTGCGCTGTTGCCGCTCGCTGTGCAGCAAACGGTTGAGCGAGCCGGTCAGGCGCAGCAGTTCGCGGGGATGTTGTTCGGTCAGGCTGTCGCGGGTGCCGCCCTCGATTTCATCGAGTTCCTGACTGAGTTGGCGCAAGGCTTTGAGGCCCCAGGTCAGCCCGATCCACAACAGCGCCAGCAACACCAGCAAGGCTGCACCAAAACCGAGGTAGAGATTCTCGCGCAGGCCTTCGAGGGTGGTTTCGTACTCGCGCACCGGTTGCAGGGCGACGATGCTGAACGCCGCACTTTTACCGCCGAGCAGTTTGACTTCAACGTCGTAAACGAAGAATTCCTGACCGTTGGCCTCGCGGATCCGCGCGAACTCGTTGCCGAGGCCGTCGTAGCGCGGTTTGTAGTTGATCTGCTCTTCCTGGGTGGCTTTCGAGCGCCAGACCAGATGTCCTTCGCGGTCGTAGATGTAACCGAGCAAACGGAAGTCGGTGAGATTGAAGCGCTCGTCCGGCAACTGATTGGGCATCACCAGCCGACCGTTTTCGATGCGTGCGGCCGAGATCAGCGTGGTCACGTCAGACGCCAGGCGCTGCTCGATCGAATCCTGCAACGCAAGGCTGAAGGCGCCTTGCATTGCCGGCAGCAAGGCGAGCATGAACAACACCGCCAACGTGGTGGCGGCGAGCATCAAGCGAACGCGAAGAGAACGAATCAAGTGCAGCGCTCATTGAACAGGTAACCGAGACCGCGCACGGTGTCGATCGGCTTGAAACCGGCCGGGCCTTCAAGTTTGCGGCGCAAGCGGCCGACCAGCACTTCGATGACATTCGGATCGCGCTCGTCGTCATCCGGGTAGAGTTGTTCCATCAAGCGATCCTTGGGCACCACTTGCTGATGGTGGCGCATGAGGTATTCGAGGATGCGGTACTCATAGGCCGTCAGCGCCAGCGGCTGTTCGTCGAGAGTCGCCTGTTTGCGATTGAGGTCAAGCAGCAGCGGCCCGGCGACGATGGTCGACTGGGTGAACCCGCTGGAGCGGCGCAGCAAGGCATTCAGACGGGCGTCGAGCTCTTCGAACTGGAACGGCTTGACCACGTAGTCATCGGCACCGGCGGCGAGGCCTTCGACCTTGTCCTGCCAGTTGCCGCGCGCGGTGAGGATCAGGATCGGGAAGGTCTTGCCGCCCGCGCGCAACTGGCGAATCAGGTCGAGACCGCCCATGCCCGGCAGGCCGAGATCGATCACCGCCAGGTCAAAGTTGAACTGTCCGGTCTGGTACAGCGCCTCTTCGGCATTGGCCACGGACTCGACCACGTGACCGCTCTCCGTGAGGCGGGTTTGCAGGTGATGGCGCAACAGCGCTTCATCTTCGACGACCAACAGTTTCATAACACTCTCCCGGGCAAATCAGAATCTCCAGTCACACACCTGTGGGAGCGAGCCTGCTCGCGAAGGCTGTGTGTCAGTCGATAAATTGATCGACTGATTCACCGCTTTCGCGAGCAGGCTCGCTCCCACATTGAACCTGCTGGCAACTCCTTAGAAATTGTAGTTGGCCGACAGGTAAGTCTGGGCGCTGCTGGTCAAATCCAGCGAGCCTTGCTTGTTGCCGCCGCGCTCGCTCATCTCGGTGCTGGCGTTGCTGCGCAGGTAACGGTAACCGAGTTCGACCGAGGTGTTCTGCGATACTTGCTGCAACACACCGAGCTGACCGCCGACGGCATAACCGATATCACTGTCGCGGCTAAAGCCTGGCGACTCCTGAGTCAGTTTGGTCAGACCGGCCGTTGCACCGCCGAACAACTTGGTGCTGCCGCCCACCGGGTAGAACAGATCGTAGCTGCCCAACAGATTTTCCTGACGCAGTTTAATGCCATTGTGCGAGCCCGACACGTTGTCGTAGGTGGCGTAGTAGCGACCCTGGCTGTTTTGCTGACCGAGGCGGACGCCGTAGGTGTTGTTGCCGTCGATCGCGCCGGTGGCGTTCGGATGATCGAGGTTGTTGTTCAGCGAACTGGATTTGTTGATCTTGTCACTGGTCTGGCCGAAGGTCAGGCCGGCGAAGTTCGACGTGGTATCGGCCTGGGCCGCGATACTGGCGCTCATTACGGT
The DNA here is from genome assembly GCF_044743175.1 of Pseudomonas sp. NPDC087690. NCBI lineage: Bacteria > Pseudomonadati > Pseudomonadota > Gammaproteobacteria > Pseudomonadales > Pseudomonadaceae > Pseudomonas > Pseudomonas sp. NPDC087690. The sequence continues at coordinate 7,678 of NZ_JBIUVX010000044.1, read as the reverse complement.
CAATGCCAGCAACAGTTTGTTAAAAGTCATGGGTATTTCCTCTTTCACAGTGCTGTTTGGGTATGGCGCAAGGTTACTGACCTCCCCCTGTACCGCCCCTGAACCGTCTCTGAACCTGACCTGAACCAAATGAACTAGGCTGATCTGACCTTTTATTGTCAGGAGACCCGACCATGCGCCTGTTCCTCGCCCTCACCTTGCTGGCCGTCAGCAGCCTCACTCAGGCAGCGATCAAGACTGAAGAAATTCCCTATCAAAGCGCCGATGGCACCAACCTGATCGGTTACTACGCCTATGACGACGCCATCGAAGGCAAGCGTCCGGGTGTCGTCGTGGTGCACGAATGGTGGGGCCTGAATGACTACGCCAAACGCCGCGCTCGCGATCTCGCCGAACTCGGTTACAGCGCCCTGGCGATCGATATGTACGGCGAAGGCAAGAACACCGAGCACCCGAAAGATGCGATGGCGTTCATGCAGGCGGCGACTCAGGATGCGGCGGCTTCCAGCAAGCGCTTCGAGGCGGGGCTGAATTTGCTGAAGAAACAGCCGCAGACCGACGTCAATAAAATTGCCGCCATCGGTTACTGCTTCGGCGGTGCGGTGGTGCTGAACGCAGCGCGCCAAGGCGAACCGCTGGCGGGCGTGGTGAGTTTCCACGGTGCGCTGGCGACCAAGACCCCGGCGACGCCCGGCAGTGTGAAGGCGAAGATTCTGGTCGAGCACGGTGCGCTGGACAGCATGGTCACTCAGGACAATGTCACCGCGTTCAAGGCAGAAATGGACAAGGCCGGGGCAGACTACAAGTTCGTCAGTCTGGATGGCGCCAAGCATGGCTTCACCAATCCGGATGCCGATCGCCTGAGCCATGGCGAGCATGGTGGCCCGGACATTGGTTACAACAAAGCTGCGGATGAAAAATCCTGGGCGGACATGAAAGCGTTCTTGCAGAAAATCTTTAGCTGACCCCTCCGCACCTGATCGTGCCCACGCTCCGCGTGGGAATGCAGCCCGGGACGCTCTGCGTCCCAAAGCGGACGCAGAGCGTCCATTGAGGCATTCCCACGCGGAGCGTGGGAACGATAATCTCGACCTCGACCCGACTAATCGGCAAAATGCCCGCCATGAATCTCACCCCCACTCTCCCCGCCTGCTGCACCGCGCTCGACAGCCACTGGCCGTTGCCGACGGTATTGGCCGACACCGTGCTGCTCAGTACCCGTTTCGATCCTGCTCAACTGCTTGGCGATGATTTCCAGCGCAGCGCCGTCGTCGCGCCGCCGAGCATTCAGCGTTCGGTGGCCAAACGTCAGGCCGAGTTTCTCGCCGGGCGTATCTGCGCCCGCGCGGCGTTGCAGCAATTGGAAGGCAGCAGCGTGGTGCCGGCGATCGGTGAAGACCGCGCGCCCATATGGCCGGCGCACATCTGCGGCTCGATCACCCACAGCACCGGCCATGCCGCCGCAATTGTCGCCAACAAGCAACACTGGCGCGGTTTGGGCATGGATCTGGAAAATCTGCTCAGTACCGAACGCGCCGAGCGCCTGGCTGGAGAGATTCTGACGCCACCTGAAATGCAGCGCATGACGGCCGCCTCGCGGGAACAGTTGGCGTTGTGGGTGACGCTGACGTTTTCGGTGAAGGAGAGTTTGTTCAAGGCGCTGTACCCGATTGTGCAGCAGCGCTTTTACTTCGAGCATGCTGAAGTGCTGGAGTGGACTGAAGCGGGTCAGGTGAGGTTGCGGTTGTTGACGGACCTGTCTGCCGAATGGCGCAACGGCACTGAACTGGATGCGCAGTTCGGGGTGCGGGATGGGCAGTTGTTGAGTCTGGTCAGCATCAAAGCCTGAAGATTTTTGGTGTGGGCACTGGCCTCATCGCGAGCAGGCTCACTCCTACATTGAAATGCGTTCGCCTGTAGGACTGAGCCTGCTCGCGATGAGGCCTGCCGAGCCAACACAAAACTCAGCGGCGTTCCTGATTCCTCGGCCAACTCAAGCTAAAGCAAGCCCCTCCCAGACTTTTGCTCTTGCCAATGATCGCCCGGCCGTCATGCCAGTGAATGATCCGCCGCACGATCGACAACCCCAGACCATGCCCGCCCGAGGCCCGCGTACGGCTGTCGTCCAGGCGCAGAAACGGCGTAAAGATTCGCTCCCACGCCACTTCCGGCACGCCCGGCCCGTCATCTTCGACATCGACCCGGCAGCGCAACTGTCCGACCTGATAGCTCACCGTGACTTTCGAACGGGCGTGGCGCATGGCGTTGCTCACCAGGTTTTGTAACGCGCGATGCAGATAGCGCGGCTCGGCCTCGACCCAGGCATCGTCGTTGTCCGCCGCAGACAGGCACAAACCACGCTGCACCGTGACCTCGGCACGCAACGGCGCCAGCTCTTCGATGACCTGATTGACCAACGCATCCAGGTCAATGCGCTGGAACGTCAGCGCCGGTGAGCCTTGCTCCAGTCGCGCATAGGTGAGCATTTCGTCGACCAGCTTATCGAGATCCTCGATGTCGTGATCCATGCCTTCGCGGTACTTTTCCAGCGCTTGCGGGGTGGTTGCCGAGCCGATCATTTCCAGACCGAAACGCAGGCGCGCCACCGGCGTGCGTAATTCATGGGATACCGCGCGCACCAGTTCACGCTGGATCGCCAGCAACTGTTGCAAGTGCTCGGCCATGCCATTGAACGCCGACGCCAGGCGCCCGACCGAGTCAGCACCGCGCGCCGGCACGCGGGTTTCCAGACTGCCTTTGGCGATACGCGTGGCCGCCGCTTCGAGGCCGCGCAAACGCCGTTCGAGCTGACGCACCAATAGATAAACGATCAGGCCGATCAAACTCAGCCCCAGTGCGGCAATCAGCACCAGCCATTCCGGCGGGTACGGATTCATCTGATACAACGGCCCGATCTCCAGCACCCACGGCGTGCCGACCATGCCGGCAAACACGCGGATCGAATCGCCGCCCTTGCCCAGCGCCATCACCGTATCGCCTTCGGAGACGCGACGGCTCTGGTCTTCGTCCATGTCAGCGTCGTTTACCGTGACCAGCCGCAGGTCAAAACCAAAACCTTTCTCTTCCTTTATCTGCTCAAGGCGTTTGGGCTGTTCACCCACCGGTACGCGCACCAGCTCATCGGCCAACAGATAAATAGTCGCGCGGGCCAACTGCTCACTGATCTGCTGCACTTCCCCCACCAGCACGAGCTGTTCCTTGTCGCTGACCATCCGATAAACCTTGGCCGCGTGCGGCCCGGTCTGCTCGACCAGCGCCTGACCGCGCTGCACTCGGGTGCGTTGGGACAGATCAAGATCGGTGTCGGCAAACTTCTTCAGCGCCAGCGGAATCCCGAGCAGACGCTCCCACACCAGCAGCGCACGATGACGCTCGGTCTCGTTCATCGGTTGCAGGTTGCCCGCCATCAGCGAAAACGTGCCGTGGGCCAGGCGCTCGCGGTATTGCTCGCTGCGTACCTGATTGAGCAGGTTAAGCGCCAGCACGCCAAGCACCGCTACCAGAATCAGCGCTGCACACATGCCGCCGTAGATGCGCAGGAAGATCGAGTTCACAGCGACAGGTCTATGCAGGCTTCAGGGACGAACAGATAACCTTTGCTGCGAATGGTCTTGATCAGGCGCGGATGGTCGGGGTCGTCGCCGATTTTCGGGCGGATACGCGAAATGCGCACATCGATCGAGCGATCCTGGCCGTCGTAACCAATACCGCGCAGGGCGGTGAAGATTTCTTCGCGTGAGAGAATCCGCCCGGCGTTCGACACCAGCAGCCAGAGCAGGTCGAATTCGGCACTGGTCAACTCGATGCCGTTGTCGCTCAGCCAGGCTTCGCGCAGGGCGTTGTCGACCACCAGCGGGCCGAATTGCAGACGACGGGATTTTTCCGCGACCGGCTCGGCGCTGTCACTGCGTCGCAGCAACGCCTGAATCCGCGCCAGCAGCAATCTAGGGCGCACGGGTTTGCAGACGTAATCGTCGGCGCCGAGGTCGAGGCCCTGAATCTGGTCGGCATCATCGGTGCGCGCGGTGAGCATCAGGATCGGCCCGTCGAATTGATTGCGCACCTTGCGGCAAATGCTCAGACCATCTTCACCAGGCAGCATCAGATCGAGGATCACCAGATCCGGTTGCTCCTTGATGATCCGAGCCGCCGCCAGCGCGCCATTGCCTTCGATGTCCACGCGCAGTCCATTGGCTTGCAGGTAGTCGCGCGTGAGTTCGGCCAGTCGCTGGTCATCTTCGACGATCAATACCTGAAAGGCTTGTTGCTCCACCGGTGACCTCTGCTTTCTATTGTTATTAATAAAAGGAAGGCGATTGCCCAGACACACAATCCCTGTAGGAGCTGTCGAGTGAAACGAGGCTGCGATCTTTAGATCTTGCTTTTCAAGATCAGGATCAAAAGATCGCAGCCTTCGGCAGCTCCTACGGAGGTACGCGATATTTAGCGTGAGCTTCCCGTCCTTTTGTCATGTTTCTGGAGGATAAAGATGCCTGCGCATGGCCCGATTGTATAAACGGCGTACAGCCAGAACACAAGTCGGTAAATGCGTTCGGACACAGCGTTTTTTTGTGATAGGGTTCGCGCCCTTAAAAATCCGCTGAAGCGTTTTTCCGGGTGAAAAAACAGTGACAAACGGTCTAGGTCAGCAGGTTCGCGGCCTACACGCTTTTTCCTTGTTTCACACACAATTTACGCACAGGTTTATCCACAGGTAGTACGTTGCAATCCGCCCCTAAAACGCATTATCTTGTAGCCCGTGCGCAAAAAAACCCTACATGTAGGGGTTGGCACTAAAAAACCAAACACAAACCGGACAGTGAATTCAAGGCTTTTTATTGCCATTGTCAGGTTGAACCAAACGTATTTTCAGAAGCCCAAACCGCGCCTGCGGATGGCTACCGTTTTTCAGCCGATCACGGCGTTTACGGTACGGGTGTTGCAGTGGCGAACTGCTCCCCGAAAGGAATGCGGTTTCACGCGTATCGCGTGAGCCGAAGACTTCGGCATGGAAGCGGCGCTCACAAGGCCCTCTTCCTGAACTGTCCCGAAGTCGTTATGCCCGGCGCGTGCCGGTTGTAGTGCTTCAGGACGGAACGGTGGGCACCGTGATGGTGCCCAAACAAACATAGAGAACGTGGAGACACCCATGCAAACCGACACAACTCGCGAGAACCCGCAGGGCACCTTGCCGCAGGCCGCCGATTCGACTTCGGATCTGGCAGCAACCGCGCCTGGTCAACTGCGCGTGATCAAGCGTAATGGCACTGTCGTTCCTTACACCGATGACAAGATCACCGTCGCTATCACCAAAGCGTTCCTCGCAGTTGAAGGCGGCACCGCTGCCGCTTCGTCGCGAATCCACGACACCGTTGCCCGTCTGACCGAACAGGTCACCGCGACCTTCAAGCGTCGCATGCCTTCGGGCGGCACCATCCACATCGAAGAAATCCAGGACCAGGTCGAACTGGCCCTGATGCGTGCCGGCGAGCAGAAAGTGGCGCGCGACTACGTGATCTACCGTGACGGTCGTTCGAAAGAACGCGCTGCCCACGCCCCGGCCGAAGAAGCGGTCAACGCGCACCCGTCGATCCGCATCACCCGCGCTGACGGCAGCCTGGCGCCGCTGGACATGGGCCGCCTGAACACCATCGTCACCGAAGCGTGCGAAGGTCTGGAAGAAGTCGACGGCGACCTCATCCAGCGCGAAACCCTGAAAAACCTGTACGACGGCGTGGCCCTGACCGACGTCAACACCGCCCTGGTGATGACCGCCCGTACCCTGGTCGAGCGCGAGCCGAACTACTCGTTCGTCACCGCCCGCCTGCTGATGGACACCCTGCGTGCCGAAGGCCTGGGCTTCCTCGGTGTGGCCGAAAGCGCCACTCACCACGAAATGGTCGACCTGTACGCCAAGGCACTGCCGGCTTACATCGCCAAAGGTATCGAGTTCGAACTGCTGAACCCTGTGCTGGCGTCCTTCGACCTGGAAAAACTGGGCAAGGCGATCAACCACGAGCGTGATCAGCAATTCACCTACCTGGGCCTGCAAACCCTCTACGACCGTTATTTCATCCACAAGGATGGCGTGCGCTTCGAACTGCCGCAGATCTTCTTCATGCGCGTGGCCATGGGCCTGGCGATCGAAGAGAAGCACAAAGAAGACCGTGCGATCGAGTTCTACAACCTGCTGTCGTCCTTCGACTACATGTCGTCGACTCCGACCCTGTTCAACGCCGGCACCCTGCGTCCACAGCTGTCGAGCTGCTACCTGACCACCGTGCCGGATGACCTGTCGGGCATCTACCACGCGATCCACGACAACGCCATGTTGTCGAAATTCGCTGGCGGCCTGGGCAACGACTGGACGCCGGTGCGTGCACTGGGTTCTTACATCAAGGGCACCAACGGCAAGTCGCAAGGCGTGGTGCCGTTCCTGAAAGTGGTGAACGACACCGCCGTTGCCGTTAACCAAGGTGGCAAGCGCAAAGGCGCGGTGTGTGCCTACCTGGAAACCTGGCACATGGACATCGAGGAGTTCATCGAACTCCGTAAGAACACCGGTGATGATCGTCGTCGTACCCACGACATGAACACCGCCAACTGGATCCCTGACCTGTTCATGAAGCGCGTCTTCGACGACGGCAAGTGGACCCTGTTCTCGCCATCCGAAGTACCGGACCTGCACGACCTGACCGGTAAAGCTTTCGAAGAGCGCTACGAGTACTACGAAGCCCTGACCGAATACCCAGGCAAGGTCAAACTGTTCAAGACCATCCAGGCCAAAGACCTGTGGCGCAAAATGCTCTCCATGCTGTTTGAAACCGGCCACCCATGGCTGACCTTCAAAGACCCGTGCAACCTGCGCAGCCCGCAGCAGCACGTCGGCGTGGTTCACAGCTCGAACCTGTGCACCGAAATCACCTTGAACACCAACAAGGACGAGATCGCCGTTTGCAACCTGGGCTCGATCAACCTGCCGAACCACATCGTCAACGGCAAGCTGGACACCGCCAAGCTGGAACGCACCGTGAACACCGCCGTACGCATGCTCGATAACGTTATCGACATCAACTACTACTCGGTGCCACAAGCGAAGAACTCCAACTTCAAGCACCGTCCGGTCGGCCTGGGCATCATGGGCTTCCAGGACGCGCTGTACCTGCAGCACATCCCTTACGGTTCCGACGCTGCCGTCGAGTTCGCCGACAAGTCGATGGAAGCGGTCAGCTACTACGCGATCCAGGCGTCCTGCGACCTGGCTGACGAGCGCGGCGCGTACGAGACGTTCCAGGGTTCGCTGTGGTCCAAAGGCATCCTGCCGCTGGATTCGCAACAGATCCTGATCGAGGCTCGCGGCCAGAAGTACATCGACGTTGACCTGAACGAAACCCTGGACTGGGCACCGGTTCGCGCCCGTGTACAGAAAGGCATTCGTAACTCCAACATCATGGCCATCGCACCGACCGCGACCATCGCCAACATCACCGGCGTATCGCAGTCGATCGAACCGACTTACCAGAACCTGTATGTGAAATCGAACCTGTCGGGCGAATTCACCGTGATCAACCCGTACCTGGTTCGCGACCTCAAGGCTCGCGGTCTGTGGGACTCGGTCATGATCAACGACCTGAAGTACTACGACGGTTCGGTTCAG
>NZ_JBIUVX010000043.1:0-38198 GCF_044743175.1 Pseudomonas sp. NPDC087690 | reverse complement strand
GTGAAACGATGCATCGCCGATGGTAGTGTGGGGTTTCCCCATGTGAGAGTAGGTCATCGTCAAGATTAAATTCCGAAACCCCAATTGCGAAAGCAGTTGGGGTTTTGTTTTGCCCGCGAAAAAGTTTTGCTTGCGACGGCGAACAAATTTGCACAGTTATTTTCGAATCAGAACACTAGAATAGCCCCCACCTTATTCGGAGCCAGAGCCTGTATGTCAGAGTCGGTTGACGCCCCAGGGCTGTCAGATTTACCGCTGGAAGACCTGGTGGCCTGTCACGAGTGCGACCTGCTGATGCGCAAGCCAAAACTTGCCCACGGCGAGAAAGCCCTCTGCCCACGCTGCGGTTATGAGTTGTACGCCCATCGCCATAACGTGGTGCAGCGCAGCCTTGCCTTGGTGATCGCAGCATTGCTGTTGTACATACCGGCAAACTTTTTACCCATCATGCAACTCAATATCCTCGGGCAATCGTCTGAGGATACGGTGTGGAGCGGCGTACTCGGTTTGTTCAACACCGACATGCAAGGCGTTTCGATTGTCGTATTCCTGTGCAGCATGGCCATTCCGCTGCTCAAGTTGCTGTGCCAGTTGTTCGTTTTGCTGACGATTCGCTTCAACGTCGGGCGCAGCTACGGTTTGCTGCTTTACCGTATTTACCACCACCTCAAAGACTGGGGAATGCTCGAGGTTTACCTCATGGGCGTATTGGTGGCGATCGTCAAACTGGCTGACATGGCTGCCATCACCGCAGGCTTGGGGTTAGCGTGTTTCATCGGTTTGTTATTGGTGCAGGTCTGGCTGGAAGTGGTGATGTCACCGCATCAGATCTGGCAGGCGTTATCAGGAGAGGACGCTCATGCGGGCGATTGATGCGAGCATTCTGGTCTGTACCGAATGCCACGAGTTGAACAGGCAGGAAGCGGACACCGAGGAGCAAACCTGCACCCGCTGCGGTGCGCTGGTTCACGCTCGCCGTCCGAACAGCCTCGTACGCACTTGGGCGCTGCTGATTACGGCCGCGATTATCTATATTCCGGCCAATGTCTTGCCGATCATGACTGTCAGTTCTCTGGGGCAGGGTGATCCGAGCACCATCATGTCCGGCGTGATCCAGTTGGTGCAGCACGGCATGATCCCGATTGCTGCCGTGGTGTTTATCGCCAGTATTCTCGTGCCAACCTTCAAACTGGTGGGTATTGCGCTGCTGTTGTTTTCGGTGCAACGACGCCAGCCGTTATCCGCTCGTCAGCGCATCTGGATGTATCGTTTTATCGAGTTCATTGGCCGTTGGTCGATGCTCGATATATTTGTGATCGCCATTCTCGTGGCGGTCGTCAACTTCGGCCGGCTTGCCAGTGTCGAAGCCAATCTTGGCGCCATCGCCTTCGCCAGTGTGGTGATTCTGACGATGCTCGCCGCAGTAACTTTCGATCCCCGACTGATTTGGGATAACACGGAGTCGGACGACGACCATGACTGATTTGCCCGTAGCGAAAACCCGACCGGCCTCGAACTGGTCCGCCATTTGGGTCCTGCCTCTGATCGCGCTGATCATCGGTGGCTGGCTCGGTTGGCGTGCCTATTCCGAAACCGGTATCGAGATTCAGATCCGCTTTGAAAGCGGCGAAGGCATCCAGGCCAACAAGACCGAGGTCATGTACAAAGGCATGCCGGTCGGTAAGGTCAAGACGCTCAAGCTCGACGATGAAGGCAACTCAAAAGGTGTGATCGCCACCGTCGAGATGAACAAGGACGTTGAGCAATACCTCAAGACCAGCACGCGCTTCTGGCTGGTCAAGCCGAGCGTGACCTTGGCCGGTATCACTGGGCTGGAGACCTTGGTGTCGGGCAACTACGTCGCCATCAGCCCCGGCGAAGGCGAGCCGATCCGCAAGTTCAAAGCGTTGGCCGAAGAACCGCCGCTGTCCGATGCCAAGCCCGGTCTGCACCTGACCATCAAGGCTGATCGTCTCGGCTCGTTGAACCGTGGCAGTCCGGTGTTCTACAAACAGATCAAAGTCGGCCAGGTCAAAAGCTATCTGCTTTCCGAAGACCAGAGCACTGTCGAACTCAAAGTCTTCATCGAGCCGACCTACGCCAAACTGGTGCGTAAACACACGCGTTTCTGGAACGCCAGCGGCATCAGCATCGATGCCAACTTGTCCGGCGTAAAAGTACGCAGTGAGTCACTGGCCAGCATCGTCGCCGGCGGTATCGCTTTCGCCACGCCGGAAAATCGCAAGGACAGTCCGCCGACCGATCCAAGCCTGCCGTTCCGACTCTATGAGGACTTCGACGCCGCCGCTGCCGGGATTCGTGTGAAGGTCAAACTCAGCGACTTCGAAGGCCTGCAGGCTGGCCGTACGCCGGTGATGTACAAAGGCATTCAGGTCGGCAACCTCAAAGCGCTGAAGGTCGATCCGGATCTGAACAGCGCTACAGCCGAGCTGACCCTCGATCCACTGGCTGAAGACTATCTGGTTGACGGCACGCAGTTCTGGGTGGTCAAACCGTCGATTTCCCTTGCCGGGATCACCGGTCTGGAAGCGCTGGTGAAAGGTAACTATATTGCCGTGCGCCCGGGTGACAAGGGCGCGGCACCGAAACGCGAATTCGAGGCGCGGCCGAAAGCGCCGCCGCTGGATCTGCGTTCACCGGGGCTGCACCTGGTGTTGTTCACTGACACCCTCGGCTCCATCGATGTCGGCAGTCCGATTCTGTTCAAACAGGTCAAGGTCGGTTCGGTGCAGAGCTATCAGTTCTCCAAGACGCGCAAGCAGATCATCGTCGGTGTGCACATCGAGAAGGAATACGAAAGTCTGGTCAACGCTTCGACGCGTTTCTGGAACGTCAGCGGAGTCACCCTGACCGGCGGTTTGACCGGCGGGATTCAGGTCAAGAGTGAGTCGCTGCAAACCTTGATGGCTGGCGGCATCGCCTTCGAAACGCCGCAAGCCAAGGCGCCGTTGCAGAAACGCATCCCGCGTTTCCGTCTGTTCGCCAATCATGACGACGCCAGTAAAAAAGGCAGCGTAGTGACGATCAAAGTCGATCGCGCTGATGGTCTCAGCAGTGGCACGCCGGTTCGTTTCAAGGGACTGGACGTCGGCAAGATTGAAAGCGTCGATCTGACTGACGACCTGCAATCGGTCATCCTCACCGCGCGCATCACTGAGGTGCCGGAGAAGATTGCCCGGGTTGGCAGTCAGTTCTGGGTGGTCAAACCGGAGTTAGGGCTGATCAAGACAGAGAATCTGGAAACCCTGGTGACGGGCAAGTACATCGAAGTGCAGCCGGCAACCAAGAACCGCGGCCCGCAGAATAACTTCACTGCGCTGGCCGCTGCGCCGGAAGTGACCAAACAAGAGGCGGGGCTGAGTCTGGTGTTGAGTGCGGCCCGTCGGGGTTCGCTGAAGCCGGGTGTGCCGGTCACTTACCGCGAAATCACCGTGGGTAAGGTGACGGGCTATGAGCTGGGCCAGACCGCTGATCGTGTGTTGGTGCACATTCTGATCGAGCCGAAATACGCGCCGTTGGTGCGCAGTGGCAGCCGCTTCTGGAACACCAGCGGCGTAGGCTTTGATATTGGTTTGTTCAACGGCTTGACGGTGAGAACCGAGTCGCTGGAAACGGCGATTCAAGGCGGGATTGCTTTCGCTACGCCGGACGGCGAGCGCATGGGCAGCCAGGCGCGGGCTGAGCAGACGTTCCCGTTGTTCGACAAGTTTGAGGATGAGTGGCTGACGTGGGCGCCGAAGATTTCGCTCGGTAAGTAATTCTGTGGTGTCTGAAGTGGCGCCATCGCGAGCCGGCTCACTCCTACAGGGGAACGCATTCCAACTGTAGGAGTGAGCCTGCTCGCGATAACGCCCGCAAAATCAACACAAATCCCAAGCATAAAAAAGGCCGCGATCCCATCAGATCGCGGCCCTTTTTTTGCCTTTCAGTTAACGCCGATCAAACCGCATCCAGCTCCGGTTCATCTGCCTCAACATTCAACGTCGCCTTCACCACATCGTGGCGACGGATGTACTTCCAGTCCGCCTCATCAATGTAGATCCCCGCCGGGCCGCTGCCGCCTTCCAGGTCGATTGCGACACTGGCGCAGACCTGCGGCTTCACGCTCGCCAGAATCGGCACGAAGCCCAGTTGCAGGCTGGTTTCAAGCAGCGCGGCCTGGTTCTTCTCGTCGATGTCCGCCGCCTCGTCGAGGTAGTACGGCAGACGCACGCGACCGGCCTGATCGCGATCCATCAAGTGCAGCAACAAGTACATGTTGGTCAGCGCCTTGATGGTCATGGTCGTGCCGTTGGACGCCGCGCCGTCGATGTCGGTGTGGATAACCGGCTGGCCGTTGACCTTGGTGATCTCGAACGCCAGTTCGAACAAATCCTTGAGGCCGAGCTGGTTGTGGTTTGCCGCCACCAACCGTGCCAGATATTCCTTGGCTTCTTCGTTCTTGTTGTCCTGCTCGGCGCTTTGGCTCAGGTCGAACACCGACAGGGTTTCGCCTTCTTCGTACTGACCGGCGCTGTGGATGATCTGGTCGATGTGCTTGAGGGCTTCCTTGTTCGGCGCGAGGACGATGCGGAAGCTCTGCAGGTTGGAGACCTGACGCTTGTTGATCTCGCGGTTGAACAGCGCCAGTTGGTGCTCGAGGCTGTCGTAGTCGCTGCGGATGTTGCGCAGGGTTCGAGCGATGTCGGTAACCGCTGCACGACGGGCCTTGCCCAGCGTCAGCGCTTCATCGGTGCGGTGCGCGTAAGCGTTGATCAGCAACGACAGGCGGCGCTCCATATCGTCTTCGCTGTCGAACTTGGCCACGCCTTTCAGACGCACCTGCGCGTACAGCGCTTCGATCTGACCGTCGGCGCGCAGCAAACCTTGCCAGCTGTCCTGATAGTCGTTGAGCAGCGGCAGCAGGTTGTCCATCGAGTCGTCGACCGGATCCATGAACGGCGTACCGAATGGCAGATCCGCTGGCAGCAGCTGACGACGGCGCAGCGCATCGTCGAGCGTGCGTTGCTTGGCTTCCATGTCGGCGATCTGGCGGCCGACCAGTTGCAACTTGGCCGACAGTTGCTGGACGCGTTCGGTGAAGGCATCGCTGGAACGCTTGAGTTCGTCCTGCGCGCCTTCCATCTGAGCCAGTTGCTCGAGCTTGTCGCTTTCTTCGGCGCTCAGGGTCTGCGTGCGGCGGAAATCTTCCAGGGCTTTCTGCGCGTCCAGCACTTGCTGGTACAGCGCTTCGGTCTGGGTCTTGCTCGCGGCGCGGTCGGCGGCCACAGCCTGTTGGGTTTTCAGTTGCTTGAGTTCTTTTTCCAGACGCTCTTTCTGATCGCGCAATGCCGCGCGGTCAGCCAAGGCTTGCAGCGCTGGCGGCTCGATATTGGAGATGTCGATGGACAGGCCCGGCACTTCGAAACGCTCGCCTTTGAAGCCATCGAGGATCAGCTCCATCGATTTGACCCACTGGCCATCCTCGTCGAGGGCGATGCCGTGTTCGCCCAATGGCAGGCTGAACAACGCGCTGTTGAACAAACGCATCAGACGCTCGACGTCCTGTTGCGAGAACTCTTCGCGCAGACGGGCGTAGCTGTTGTTGTCGGCGTGATCGAGTTGCTGCTTCACCGACTTCAGGCGTTTTTCCAGATCGCGTACGCGCTCTTCCAGATCTTCGGCACTGAACTGGCGGGATTGCGCCAAGGCACCGGCCAGTTCGTCGTGCGCGTCTTTGGCCGCGAGCAACTGTTGCTCCAGCACTTTGACGTCATCGACCAGGGCGAAGCGATTCTTCAACACCGACAACTCGCCGAGCCAGCGCTGGATGCCGGAAATTTCCCGCTCCAGACGCATCAGTTCCTGAGTGCCACCGCGTTGATCGTTTTGCAGACTGTCCTGCTCACCACGGTAGTGGTCGGCCTGAATGGTCAGCTCTTCTTTGCGCGCACTGGCGTAGTCCGACCAGGTGCCGAGCAACGAGTCGAGCAGCGGTGACAGGCGATGCAGTTTGCCGCGCAGCACGTCGCGCTGTTTCACGCCATTGGCCAAGGCTTCAACCAATGGGCCGGCAGCGACCAGCGAGTTGTAGTCCTGCTCCATGCGCCGCACATCGCGGAAGGCTTCTTCGCACGCGGCGATGTAATCGACACTGCCGGAGCGCAGGCTGTGTTCGAAGGCATCGAGGAACAACTGCTTGAGCTTGGCCGCGGTGATTTCACGCATGTGCAGCAGGTTGATGAACAGCGCGCGGAAGGTCTTCAGGCTCTGTTCGCTGGTGGAGCGCAGCGGGATCAGCGTCAAGTCCAACGGAATCGAGGTGTGACCGCCCACCAGCAAACGGCGCAGTTCATCAGGCTTGAGTTCGTAGGCTTTCAGGCCTTCTTTCTCAAGGTTGCTGAACAGCTCTTTCTGGCGCAGGCAGGTGTCGTTCTTCTGGTAATGCGCCAGATCAAGCTTGCCGGCGTAAGCAAAGAACTGGTGACCGAAACCACCGCCGGGACCGCGACCGACCACGCCGATCACGTGCGGGCCGTGGGGCAGATTCACTTCGACAAGGATGTAGCTGGTGTCGGAAGCGAAGTAGAAGCGCCGCGATTGTTCGAGGCTGTATTTGCCGAAACTCATGTCCGACATGCGCGCCAGAATCGGGAATTGCAGCGCGTTGATCGACGCCGATTTACCGAGGTTGTTCGCGCCGTAAACCGACAACGGTTCTTCCAGCGGGAACAGGCCGAGGCTGTAACCGGCGGTGTTCAAAAGAGCAAAGCGGCGGATGCCGTAGCGTTCCTGGCTCATGCGTCGGACTCCTGTTCTTCGGCAATGGCGCGGGCCAGTGCGTCTTCTTCGCTTTCTTCGTCAAACTCGGTGAGATCGAGCGGATCGTCGGTTTCGAGGAATTTGGCTTCCGCGGCTTCGTCGATCAGCACCGGCGCTGGCAGCGGCAATACGCTGTGCACGCTGGCTGCCAAGTCGCGGTCTTGTTGCACCGAAAGGCACACGTCGAGGAAACGGTGCATCGGCGGCAGGAAGCGGTACACGCCGTTTTCTTCGCTGGCAAAACCGAGTTGAGTCATGCGGCGCATGATCTTTTCTTCGAGTTCTTCGACGGTCTGCACTTCGGCCTGAATAAACAGGTCGCGGTATTTCTCCAGCAGCGACGGCAACTCTTCGCGGCCGAGGCTGCCGCCATCGAGCACGGCAATCGGGTCGCGGCCCTGATCGGCCAGGTGTTCGACGAGGATGAAGGTGAACAGCGCCAGACGCTGGGCAGTCTTGTTCACTGCTGCAGCGGCCATGTCCGGGACGAAGTAGTAGAAACCACGGGTGTCGCAGACCAGTTCAAAACCCAACGCCTTGAACAGCGTGCGATATTGATCCTGGAAGTTCGACAGTTGCGCGTACAGCTCCGGGTCGCGACGGCTGACGTGGTAACCCTTGAACAGCTCGCGGAAGATCGGCGCGAGTTGTGACAGTTCGGAAAGATCAAGATGCATTGGGGATGCTCGCGGAATTCTCGGCGGCGGTATCGCTGGCCGAGAGCAGGGCGAAGGAGCGCAGGCTGACCTGGTGCTCGTGAGTGTGGTATTCGCGGCGTTCCAGACGCTCGCGCTTGAAGCGTTTTTCCCGCGACAGGCGCGAGAACCAGTAAAGCAATTCGTCGGTGGCGCCGTCCGGTTCCTGTTCCAGCAGCCAGGTCATCAGATCCGGCATCGGCAGGGCTTCTTCGCAACGGTCGACCATCTCGCGCACGGTGCGCGGGGCGCGTGGGGCTTCGCCTTTCTGGGTTTTGTGCGCCTTGGGGAAACGCGCCGGTTTTGGCTCGAAACGCGCCAAGGCGTAAACATAGGCTTCGACCTGACTGGCGCTGCCGAGGAAAGTACTTTGCGGGCGGGTGAACAGTGGCATCGCCGCTTGCGGCACGGCATCGATGCCTTTACGGCGAATCGCCGCCAAGGCGAGCGCCGCGCCACGGGTCACGGCGTTGTGCCGGCGCGCTTCTTCACGCAGTGGCAGCAGCAATTCGCGGGCGTGGCGCAGGGTCAACTGGGCGCTGGTCTGCATTTCGAGGATGCGCGCGTGGGTACGCAGCAGCATGTCGTCATCGACCAGATGGCCGAGGCGCTGCTGCTCGCTAAGCATCTTCAACAGCACGGTTTCAACCTTGCGCACGCCTTGTTCGAAGGCGCCGTCGGCGTTAACCAGATCGATCATCGGCTCGACGTATTCGTCCCACGTCGCCAGTACTTCAGCGTAACGCTGACGCAATGGAATCTGCCGGTCGCTGGTCTTCGCCCGTTCGGCCACGGCCACCAGCGCCTGTTCGTCGTTGTCGAGCTTCTTCAACACATCGCGCACGCGCATGTCGAGCAGGCGCAACTGGCGGGCCAGGTCGTGACCGTCGCGAACCTCGAACGCGTCCTGGATGTAACCGGCCAGACGCTCGAGGTGACGCAGATAGGCTTCGATTTCCAGGCACAGGCCCAGTCGGTGTTCACGCCGCAGGTAAGCGAGGAAGTCGTGGATCTGCGCGTTCAGCTCGAAACGGTTCGGGCTTTTCGCCACCGGAATCAGAATATCGAGGCGAATCCACACGTCGAGCAGGCTGGTGATGTCCTGTGGCGTGCTGTCCAGTTGTTGGGCGGCCAGTTGCGCGCGCAATTCGTTGAGGCTCAATGTGCCTTGGTCGAAGTGCTCGCACAAAGGCTCCAGAAGTGCCCAGTGTTCAGCGAGGGCGCGCAAGACGCGCTTGGGTTCGATCATCGGAATGCCCGGCGGGTTGGCAATAAAAAGACGCGATTGTACTGCATCATGAAGGATGCGATTCACTCTCGGGACGGGCTGTCGCATTTTCTAAGATAAAGGCTATCGATCAACAGCAAGCGATCTTGAGCGAAGGGCGGTAGAATCAGCGCACTTCAGTTATCCACAAGTGGCCGACCCTTTGCTTATCGAGTCCCGCCGCCGCGCCTATTTGAACGCCATGCAGGTGGTCAACTGGCTGCCGCGCACCGAATTGCCCTTCGCCGCGCCGTCGCGGCTCGAGCTGCTGGACATGCCTGAGCCGGAGGTAGAGGTGCCGTTGCTGCCCGCGCCTCAGGCCGAAGCGCCGGTGCAGCCTGTTGCGCGCCCGAGCGAACGGCCGAAGATCGAAGTGCCGCGCCCGTCGCTGGCGAGCACGCGAACCAACGCCAAACCGGTGGAAGAGGCGGACGACACGCCAGTCGTCGCCAAGCCTGCACCCGTGCCGCCACCGCGTTTTGCCCTGCAATTGTTGCGCGCCGGACGCTGCCTGCTGCTGGTCGAGTTACCCACAGGCGAACCGTTCCAGAGCCGCGATCCGGCGTATTTGCTGCTGAAAGACATGCTGCGTGCCGCCGGTCTGCCGGATGCGCCGCAAATCGTCGGCGAGCCGGTGCGCTGGCCGTGGCTCAATCGCGGCACCATGGATCAGGGCCCGGAAGCGGCGCGTGACTTTGTGCAGGGTTTCCTTTCCGTGCAAATCGAAGCCGCACCGTGCGCCTGCCTGTGGCTGATTGGCCTGCCGGCGGTGCGTTTTGCCGGTGAAGCGGACGCCGAAGCGTTCAATCGTGAGTTGCAGATCGAAGGTCTGGGTTCGGCCTGGGCCATTCCCGGTCTGGAATTGTTAATGGAAGAGCCACAGCGCAAGGCCGCTGTGTGGCAAGCCATGCGTCGGCTGATGGCGCGCTGGAAAGAATCGAATGAGTGACGCTGTATCGTTCCGCCCGATGACCGAGGCGGATCTGGAAACCGTGCTGAAAATCGAGTACGCCGCTTACAGCCATCCGTGGACTCGCGGGATCTTTCTCGATGGGCTGGGCAAGTATCAGATCTGGCTGATGTTCGAAGGTGAGCAACAGGTCGGTCACGGCGTGGTACAGATCATTCTGGATGAGGCGCATCTGCTCAATATCACCGTCAAACCCGAGAATCAGGGGCGCGGGCTGGGGCTGACGTTGCTTGAGCATCTGATGTCGCGGGCATATGCGGCTTCGGCGCGGGAATGTTTTCTGGAAGTGCGTGACAGCAATACGGGCGCGTTCAAGTTGTATGAACGTTATGGCTTCAACGAGATTGGCCGGCGCCGGGATTATTATCCGGCGGTGGGCGGGCGTGAAGATGCCGTGGTCATGGCCTGCACCCTGGTTGACTAATGACCTGTAGGAGCTGTCGAAGGCTGCGATCTTTTGCTTTTGATGTTACGACCAAGATCAAAAGATCGCAGCCTTCGGCAGCTCCTACAGGAAGGCGCGTCTGTTAGCGGTTGCCATCCAGCGGATCCCGCTGCGCCAGCTCCGCTTCATCCAGTCCATTGCCACCGCCGATGTCATCCTCATCGACAATGCTCAAATCCCAATCCGCCTGATTGCCTTGACCCGCTTCCTCGGCATCCCGCGCACCGTCTTCATGAATCAGCGTTTCCGGGCTCAGGTCATCGTCCGTCGGCTCATGATCACTGACCGAAGCCCCGGTCATGCCCGCCTCACGCACGCGCTCGTTGGGCATCAACTGCTCGCGCTCACGCTGCGGGATCTCATCACCGATCTTCGCGCTCGGCTCGTCTTCATCGAAATCCAGCTCATGCACCGAACCCATGCGGTCTTCGTTATCATCGATGGGTTCCGGTTGCACCGCATCGTAAGGGCGTCGTGAATCAGTCATGGCAAATCCTCATACTGTGGGCCTTACTTAGGTGGACTCACCGGGCACACGAGAATTCCAATGAAATCACTTGCGGTGGCGGCGTGACCCCGACGGGCGGTCGTCTGTCATACCAGCGCATCTTTCTTGAGGCCTTACAGCATGCATGACTTACAAGACCTGATTGATAACAACGAGCGTTGGGCTGACGCGATCACCAAGGAAGACCCGGATTTCTTCGCCAAGCTGGCGCGTCAGCAAACCCCTGAATACCTGTGGATCGGCTGTTCCGACGCCCGCGTGCCGGCCAACGAAATCGTCGGCATGCTGCCGGGCGATCTGTTCGTGCACCGCAACGTTGCCAACGTGGTGCTGCACACCGACCTCAACTGCCTGTCGGTGATCCAGTACGCGGTCGACGTACTCAAGGTCAAACACATCCTCGTCACCGGCCACTATGGTTGCGGTGGTGTGCGTGCGTCGATGCAGGATCGCCAGTTCGGCCTCATCGACGGCTGGCTGCGCTCGATCCGCGATCTGTACTACGAAAAACGCGAAGAGCTGGCCAAGCTGCCGACCGAAGAAGAACAGGTCGATCGCATGTGCGAACTCAACGTGATCCAGCAAGTGGCCAACGTCGCGCACACCAGCATCATCCAGAACGCCTGGCATCGCGGGCAGAGCCTGTCGATTCACGGCTGCATCTACGGCATCAAGGATGGTCGCTGGAAAAGTCTGAACACCACCATCAGTGGTTTCGAACAATTGCCGCCGCAATATCGTTTGCGCCCGGTTGGCGCGCCGTAATCAGCGAGACGCTAGTGGCTCCACAAGCGTTGCAGAAAGGCGTGGCCTTCGATACTGGGTGGTTCGTCGTAACCTGTGATCCACCCGCGACACTTTGTCGAGCCGCACTCACAGGCGAACTGTTGCAGCAGTTTGTCTTCGGTGGCGGCGTAATCGATGGTCAGCCGCTCGCCCCTGTGGATATCTTTCAACGCCCACAACCACAGCTCGCTCATGTCGAGAAATACGTTCGGGTCGCAAGCGTGTTCCAGCAGCCCGCAAAAGCGCGGGTCGTAGACGTGGATGCCTGAGAGCAGCTGTCGAGTCTGTCGGCAGCGATAGGGCAACAATTGCCCGGAAACCCGGCACATGCGGCCGGTACGCGGAAAATCCCGGCGCGCGGCGATGGCCACCGCATGGCAGTGGTTATCGAGGACTATTTCGAAGTCGCTGCTCGACGGAAAACCGAGGCGAACCGGCAGGCCGGCGAACGGGTAAATGCCTTCGGTATCGCGAGCATCGCTGGCGAGTGCGTGACTGTTCATAACGATCCTTGTCGTCAGGGGCTGCGACTTCCTTTGGCTGACGTCATGTCAGTCCTGCAACGGATTGTGGATCGAATTTTCGTGTATGCGACAGTAGCGGTCTACTGTCAGATCTGACAGGCGTAATGAGCGCATTCCCGCGTCAGCAAAGGCTGACACGGGAAGACATATCACCGGTTACAGGTGTGGGGCGGGAATGGCGGTGGCGGGCAATGCGCTCTTCAGTTGCTGCAACTGCGCCTTGATTGGTGGCGTCGCACACTTGCTTGCAGCTTGTTCCGCAGTCAGGTTGCGGATCGAGGTGTAGAACAGCTCGCAGGTTTTGATTTTCTGCGTCACCTGCCAGGTTTGAGTGCAATTGGTCAGCGTGGTTTGGGCATCGCTCCCCGGTTTGCTGCCCATGCCGGCCTGCCAGCAGGCAGCGCTCAGATCCTGGCCCATGACCTTCAGGCCGGCTGCATCCGCCTTGGTCTCATCGCCGTCGTAGCTTGCCGGGTCAGCGGCGTACCAGATGTAGCTCGGATGGTTTGAACCCAGTACCGGCACTTTCACACCTTCGCTCGGACTGATGGTTGCCAGGCCCAGCACATTCACAGTCGGCCCGTATTGCTGCTTGATCCAGTTTCGCACCGGCGCACCGAACGCCACCATCGGCAAGGTAGTGCCGGCGGCGGTCTGGCTGAACTGTTTGACCAGCGTGGTCTGATAGTCCTTGAAGTAGTCGTAGACACCTTCCAGATCCTTGCCCGCGCTGGATGGCGCGGCGATCGGGGCGATGTCAATGATGGTCTGGAAGGCCGGCGTCTGGTCAGCCGGAATACCGTTGTCGGTGAGTAGTGTTGCCCAGCGATCAGTGGTGTTGGAGCGCAGATAATCCTGCGCTTGAGTCAGTGAATAGTCTGGCGGGAAGTGCAGCAACTCGACACTCTTGCGATTTTCCAGCGCCATGCCCAGTGGCAGGAACAGATACCAGCTGTACGCCCACTTGCCGTCGGCGTTGAGCTTGCTGGCGCCGGTGTAGGCCAGATCTCCCGCGTCGAGCAACGCCGACAACGGCTTGTCATAGCCCTTCGGCACGCCACTGATTTCAGCGTAGAGCTGGTCGTTATCGGTTTTCACCAGGACCTTCGCTGCGGCATAACCGTCGCGCTGCACGCTCTGGGTCAGGTAATGGGCGACGGTCTGTTCCAGGGTCCAGTTGCGGTAGCAGATCACGCTGCAGTTGTTGGGGTAGGCGAAGAGGCGGGTGACGCGTTCGGTGCTGCCCAGTTTCAGATCGACATCGGCGTGGGCGGCCGCGCTCAGTGTGAGCGCGGCGAGGGTCAGGGCGGTGGGCGTGAGTCCTGCGATTTTGAACATGCTCAGATCCTTTTCAGCGTGGGTTCCCCATAGGTCGGGGGCGCCTCATAGTGGATCAGCCGTGTTGCGCAGAGAAGCCGTCAATGGCAGTTTTTTTCAGCGCTGCACAGGGTGCGACTTCAGGCATGAAAATGCAGGGCGTTGGTCAGGTCACCCATCGGTTTCTGCCCTCGGGCGATCATCGCCTCATCGCGCTGCTTGAGGCCGTCGAGCGTTTCGAGCTGGAATACCCGGGTAATCAGGCGCAGGATCGATGCGGTGTCGTAGACCGTGTGATCCACCGTGCCCTTGCGTGCAAACGGCGACACTACCAGCGCCGGTACTCGTGAGCCCGGACCCCAGCGGTCACCCTTGGGCGGCGCGACGTGATCCCACCAGCCGCCGTTCTCGTCGACCGTGACGATCACCACCATGTTTTGCCACTGCGGGCTCTCGCGCAGGACTTTCAGCGCGCGGACGATGTGCCGATCCCCGGAGGCCACGTCGGCATAACCGGCGTGCATGTTCAGATTACCCTGAGGTTTGTAGAAACTCACCGCAGGCAACTGGCCCGCTTCGGCGTCGGCGAAGAATTTATTGCTGCTCGACTCGTCGCCCACGCCGGCATCGCGCAGGCGTTTATTGCGCTCTTGCGGGTTTTCCGGCCCTTGCTGCTTGAAGTAGTTGAACGGCTGGTGGTGATACTGAAAATTAGGAATCTTTGGTATGCCACCGGAGTCCTTGTATTGGTCCAGCGTCGCCTGCCAAGCGCCGGCGTACCAAGCCCAATCGATGTTGTTTTTCGACAGCTTGTCGCCGATGTGTTCGTGGGTCTGCGGCACCATGACGTTGGGCAGATCCGCTTTCGAATACGCCGGGCGCTCAGGGTCGCGAAGCCAGGTTGGCCAGTAGGGCGGGGCGAGGGTGTTGACGCCGAAGCCATCCGGGGTCAATGCGCTCGGGCCGAACTGCGGTGGACCGGTCATGGCGCTGGCCGGCGATGCGTCCAGCGGCTTGAGACGCGGATCGGCCGGATCATCGCTTTGCAGCGCGGCGATCTGTGATTTGGCCACGGAATTGGCAACGTCCGGATAGAACGGCGCGGTGGCGCTGATCAGATACTGGTGATTGAGGAACGAGCCACCGAAGGCGCCCTGGAAGAAGTTGTCGCACAGCACGAATTCCTGAGCGACGTCCCACAGGCGCAGGGAATAACGGCTCTGGGCGTAGTGGCCCATGGTTAAACCGCCGGAGTCGGCCCAAGCGACAAAGCCGTCGTTCCTGCCACCGTTGATCTGCATCTGATTCTGATAGAACACATGCCACAAATCGCGGGTCACCAGACCGAACGGCAAGTCTTCAGCGTTCGGACCTTTGAGGGCGAAGGGCGCGTTGGGCAGGTTTTGCTGAAACTGCGTGGCGCTGGGGTAGGTCACGCCATCAAGGGTTTGCGCGCCGATCTGCAGCACGCCGCCCCAAACGGGCGGCAGGGATTGCAGCAGCGAGCCGTCGCGGTCCCGTTGTTGATAGTCGGCAGGCTTGAGCGCTGACAGCGGTTTTTCGACACCGGGGAAATCACCGAACAGGTTATTGAAGCTGCGATTTTCGGCGTAGATCACCACCACGGTTTTCACTTGGTCGCGCAGGGCCTTGTCCAGTTCGGCGGGCGTCAGCGGGCGCTCGACCGGTTTGCCCGGTTGATCGCTGGCGCTGCCACACCCGGCCAGCGTGGCACCGACACCGAGCACCGCAACGCCGCCGAGGAAACGGCGGCGACTGGTGTCTGTCGGGTTGTCTGATTCAGGTGCATCAGTGCCGTCTGTTTCGTCTTTCATCGTTCAGCCCGCTTAGCTTAATTGTTTCAGTATGTTTCGGGCGGACGCTAGCAAGGTCATGTGACGGTTGGGTGACAGGTCTTGCGGTTGCTGCAGGATTAGCCAGGCATGAATTGAGTGAGCGAGTAACCGAGTCGGCTGGCCGCCATGATCGCAATCATCACCACCAGAAACAGCAATTGCAGCGGACTGAAATGCGCCCAGTGCAGCGCGGTCAGCCATGGGCGGCGGCTGCTCAGCACTGGATCGAGCGAACCGATACGGCGTTTGTGTACCCGCCCGATCAGCATCGTGCCAACGTAAGTGAGCGCCCCCACCGGGCCGAGCAGCAGCGAAAACAGCAGCAGCATGACCCCCTGCGGAACCCCGTGGCGTATCACCAGCCATCGCGTGTAGGGGTTCCATTTACGTGGAATCAGCCACTCGCTGAGCCACAGGTCCGGCAGGACCACGTGGGCCGTGAGCACCACCCACCAACTCAGTGCAATGCGAAAAAACCAGACCGGCACGCAGGCAAATATCATCGGAATGAAGACGAGGTTCATGGCGGTTTTTTGTTGGGATGGCAGATAGAACAGGCACAGCGCCAAGGCAATCGCCGTCCATAACCGTACCCAGGTTTCGGCGGCGATGGCACGTGGAAGGAAACGCCGCCAGAAGAAAACATCGGCGTAGGGCAATCGGGCAAGCAGGTCGGGAAAACGCCATTTGAGTTTGTTCGAGAGCTCGTAACAGGCCTTCCATTCATCCCTCCCGAAGACGTCTGTCAGCTTCTTTTGCTGCAGGGGCTTGAGCGGGTTGATCAACAGATGGGCCGCCTGAACGTCGGCCGCCGACATCCGGTCGCTTTCAGCCTTGGCGCGCAGATCGTCGTAGAAACTTTCCTGATTGCAGCGTTCGATCAATGTGTCCCAGAGCCAGTCCGGTTGCGGGTGCAGGCCTTTGTTGTGGTCCCAGCCGAACAGTTGGCCGATGCGGTCGAACAGCGGCACGCTCCACTCGCTGTCATTGAGCAAGTGCAGCAGGGTTTGCTGCCATTGTTCGCGGCGATCGAATACCTGCAGCCACGGCTGGGCGCTGTAGCGTTTGAGCACGTTGAGAAATTCGCGTTCGCTCTGGCTTTCGAGCAGCGCTTGCAGGTTGTCTCGATAGTCGGCCATCAGATTCTCGGCGAGAACCTCATGCTGGCGATCATTGATCAGCACGTCCTGCCACGGACCCAACCATCCAAGTTGCTCGACGGCCCAGTTCAGCACCGGGCTGCGCAGTTGTGGCTGTTCAAAACACAATTGCAGTAACAGCCTTTCGAAGGCCTTGGCGCAGCCTTGCTGTTGCGCCTGATCCCAACGCTTGTCGAGATTTTCGGGCGACAGCCTCTCAAGCAGTTGCCGTGCGGCCTGCACTTCAAGCGCATACGCCTCTGTGTCCGGAGCCGCCGT
The DNA here is from genome assembly GCF_044743175.1 of Pseudomonas sp. NPDC087690. Taxonomy (NCBI): domain Bacteria; kingdom Pseudomonadati; phylum Pseudomonadota; class Gammaproteobacteria; order Pseudomonadales; family Pseudomonadaceae; genus Pseudomonas; species Pseudomonas sp. NPDC087690. Next base: position 21,590 of record NZ_JBIUVX010000043.1, on the reverse strand, counting down.
CAGTGGCTCGACAGGCAAAACATCATCCTTCGCTGGCGGCGCAAAAGGCTCGGGGGCTGCCGGGTTGACGGGCGGAAAGTCGAGATCGGCAAAATCCCACGCGGTGTTTTGCGGTTGGCTATGTTTGTTTGCCAGCGCAGCATCGATTGCCAGTGCGGCAAAGGCGCTGGAAGCCGTGGCCACGGCGACATCTTCTTCGTCGGCAGGCTCAGCGTTTTCAACGCGCCACCGGGCAATCGCCAGCGCTTGTTCGTAGGCTTCGCGCAGGCGCTGGAAACCTTCGGCATCCTCATCGGGGCGGAAGGTTTTCAGCAAGCGCGCATAGCTGCGCTTGATGTCGCGCGCTTCAGCGTCATCGTGCAGGTGCAGCACTGACCAGCAATCCATGGCCAGGATCCTTATTGCCACGGGGTGCGATCAAGTTCACTCAGGCGTCGGCTCAAGTCAGTGCGCACTTCACGGATCTGGCGCTCGTCCTGAGAGTCGAGGGCGATCTGGAATTGCTTGGCCCAATCGCCCATCAGATCACGCAGATCGCCCAGGCTTTCCTGATAGAGGCGCTCCAGACGTGCAGTCAGTAGCGTGTTGACCTGTTGCTCGCGCGGATGAATCTTCAGCTGTGCCAGGTTCTGCAGGCGTTGCTGGATTTCCTCGGGAGACAGCACGCCCGGGTTGTTCTCGATGACCAGCGAATGCTGTTGCCCAGTCAGGGGGATTTTCACCTGGGCTTCGAGCAGACCGTTGTTGTCGTAGGTGAAGCGCACGTCGAGGGCTACTTCGCCGGCCTTGCGTTTCGGCACCTTGATGTCCAGTTCGCCGAGCGCCACGTTGTCTTTGACCAGACGGCTTTCGCCCTGAAAGATGCGCACGACTACCTGTTCCTGATTGTCGTGCAGGGTGTACACGGTTTTCACCCGACTGACCGGCACGATGCTGTTGCGCTCGATGATCGGCAGGTAGTGGCCGCTCTCATAGTTGCGACCGACCTGCGTCGAAGTCTCGATGCCCAGCGTGTAGGAGCAGACATCGGTCAGCACCACTTCTTCCAGCGCGGCGGCGCGGGCCTTGAGTGCCGCTTGAATGGCCGCGCCTTGTGCCACGACCTGATCCGGGTCGAGGGTGATCGACGGGAACCTGCCGAACAGCCCGGCAGCGAGTTTGCGCACCAGCGGCATGCGCGTGGTGCCGCCGACCAACAGAATTTCGTCGAGGTCGCTGACACGGATGCGCGCATCGCGCAGCGCCCGCTCAATCGGCGCGCGCAGGCGCTCGAGCAGCGGCATGTACAGCGTCGCCAACTGTTGCTGGGTGATGGTTTGCGTCCACTGCCGCTCACCGAGTTGCAAGCGGAATTCGGCGCTGTCGTCCTGGCCCAGCGCCTTGCGCACGCGCTCGGCCTCGCGACGCAGCGGCTGGATGACGCTGCTGCGCTCAGGGAAGTCTGCGGCCGAACGCTGCTGGCTGATGAAGTGCTCAAGCAGCACGGTGTCGAAGTCTTCGCCGCCGAGGAAGTTGTCGCCGGCGCTGGCGCGCACTTCCATGACCCCTTCGAACAGCTCCAGAATCGACACGTCGAACGTGCCGCCACCGAGGTCGAAAACAAGGAACGACGTTTCCTTGTCCCGCTGATGCAGCCCATAGGCGAGGGCGGCGGCAGTCGGTTCGTTGATCAACTTCTCGACCTTCAGCCCGGCTAGCTCGCCAGCGATCCGCGTGGCCTTGCGCTGGGCGTCGCTGAAGTAGGCCGGAACACTGATCACCGCTTCGGTGACGGTTTCGCCAAACGCGCGCTCGACGTCTTCTTTCAGGCTTTTGAGCACCAGCGCGGACAGCTCTTCCGGGCGAAACGCTTTGTCGGCGAGATAAACTTCCGTGGCGCTGCCCATGTGGCGCTTGAACAATGACGCGGTCAGACGCGGATGGGTGTGCAGACGCTCACGCGCGGCTTGGCCGACCAGAATCCGGCCCTGATCATCCAGGCCGACAACGCTCGGTGTCAGGAACTGACCCAGGGCATTGGGCACCAACTCGGTGGCATCACCACGCCAGACGGCGACCAGGCTGTTGGTGGTTCCCAGGTCAATCCCTACGATCATTGCAACGAACTCCCTTTGCGCTTGGTAAAAAAATGAAACATTTATGGGCGCGCAGAATATTACCGAGGGTGTGATGCGGTAAAGCGGGATGATGGCTCTGAGCCATTATTTGCGACGGACAGCCCGATACAGAGCTGTTCGGGAGAATAGTGCGAGGCGCGGCCTTGATGACTTTGCCCCGCTTGGCTTTACGGCATGACCGGCGGCGTATACGCCAATGTCGTCCCCAGCGCCCATAGCAACAGCAGCACCAGCGGCGTGTGCACCAGCAACTGTACGAACGAGAATCCGATCAGGTCCCGCGCCTTCAGCCCAAGTACGCCGAGCAGCGGCAGCATGTAGAACGGGTTGATCAGGTTCGGTAGCGCTTCCGCCGCGTTGTAGATCTGTACGGCCCAGCCGAGGTGATATTGCAGATCATTGGCGACCTGCATCACGTACGGCGCTTCGATGATCCACTTGCCACCGCCGGACGGAATGAAGAAACCGAGAATCGCCGAGTACACGCCCATCAACAGTGCGTAGGTGTCGTGCGAGGCGATGCTGACGAAGAAGGTTGAGATGTGATGCGCCAGGGTTTGCGCGTCAGTGCCTTTGACCGTGGTCATCAGGGCGGCAATCGAGCCGTACAGCGGGAATTGAATCAGTACGCCGGTGGTGGTCGGCACCGCGCGGGCCACGGCATCGAGGAAACTGCGCGGGCGCCAGTGCAGCAATGCGCCGAGCATGATGAACAGGAAGTTGTAGGTATTGAGGCCGGAAATCGCGGTGATCGCCGGTTTGGTCGAAAACTCATGGAACAGCCATCCCGCCGCCAGCAGCACCAGCACGATGATCAGCAGTGGACTGTGTTCCAGCCATTCACCCGGACGGGTGCGCGGTTGCAGCGGTGGCAGGTTGAAGGCCGGGTCGATGCCGCAGGCCTTGGCATCGCGCGCCGAGTTCGGCCCGGGGGCGGTGGCGTAGGCGATGATGATCGAGATCACGATCAGCGCCAGCAGCATCACGCCCGACTGCCAGAGGAAAATCGTTTCGGTGAACGGAATCACTCCGGTGATCGACAGGATCGACGGTGGCAGACTGGCCGGGTTGGCCTGTAACTGCGCAGCCGACGACGACAGACCCAGCGCCCACACCGCGCCAAGGCCCAGATAGGCAGCGGCACCGGCGGCGCGGTAGTCCATTTTCAGGTCGGTGCGGCGGGCGAGGGCGCGCACCAGCAACCCGCCGAACACCAGCGACAGGCCCCAGTTGAGCAACGAGGCGACCATCGAGATCAGCGCCACCCAGGCCACGGCGGAGCGGCCGTTTTTCGGAATGCGTGCCAGGCGGTCGATCAACTTCACGGCGGGCGGAGAACTGGCGACCACGTAGCCACCGATCACCACGAAGGCCATTTGCATAGTGAACGGAATCAGACTCCAGAAGCCGTCACCGAACGCCATGGCGGCATCGGTGGGCTTGGCGCCCATGGCCAGTGTGGCGACGGCCACGATGATCACGGCCAGCGCGGCGAACACCCAGGAATCGGGGAACCAGCGTTCGGCGAAACTTGAACAGCGCAGGGCAAAGCGTGCGGAGCGGCTATCTTCGATATCAACGGCCACAGGGAGTACCTCGGATTTTTATGGTTATTGTGGTCTTGCGGACGAAACACATATCCCTTGTAGGAGTGAGCCTGCTCGCGATGGCGTCGAGTCAGTCGATACACCTGTTGAATGTAAAAACGCTATCGCGAGCAGGCTCACTCCTACAGGGTTTTGACTGTGGGATTCGCCAAGTCTCAACAGTAATTCAACTGCCGGTGCTTTGTGAGCAGCTTTTGCAAAACCGGGACTATGGTCTAACGGGTTGTCCATCCGCCCATTTGCGTAGACCATGGGCGCCTTGGTTTTTTGCCTGATTCAGAGTTCTTTGCCATGACTGCCCAAACCGCGGCCAAACCCGCGCCGTTCAGCCGTTCCGACTACAAGACCCTCGGCCTTGCGGCCCTTGGCGGTGCGCTGGAAATTTACGATTTCATCATCTTCGTGTTCTTCGCCCTGACCCTCAGCCAATTGTTTTTCCCCCCGGAAATGCCCGAGTGGCTGCGTTTGCTGCAAAGTTTCGGGATTTTTGTCACCGGTTATCTGGCGCGGCCGTTGGGCGGGATTCTGATGGCGCATTTCGCCGACAAACTCGGGCGCAAGAAAGTCTTCAGCCTGAGCATCCTGATGATGGCGCTGCCGTGCCTGCTGATCGGGATCATGCCGACCTACGCGCAGATCGGTTACTTCGCACCGCTGTTGCTGCTGGCGTTGCGCATCCTTCAAGGTGCGGCGGTAGGCGGTGAAGTGCCGAGTGCCTGGGTGTTCGTCGCCGAGCACGCGCCGACCGGCCATCGCGGTTACGCCCTGGGCTTTTTGCAGGCCGGCCTGACTTTCGGTTATCTGATCGGCGCATTGACCGCGACCTTTCTCGCGCAAGTGTTCACCCCGGCGGAAATTCTCGATTACGCCTGGCGTTACCCGTTCCTGCTCGGTGGCGTGTTCGGCGTGATTGGCGTTTACCTGCGCCGCTGGCTGAGCGAAACCCCGGTGTTCATGGCCATGGAAGCGCAGCGCGAGGCGCGGGTTGAACTGCCGCTGCGCACGGTGCTGCGCGAGCATCGACTGGCGATGCTGCCGGCAATGTTGCTGACCTGCGTGCTGACTTCGGCGGTGGTGGTGTTCGTCGTCATCACCCCGACCATGATGCAGAAAACCTTCGGCATGACCGCCAGCCACACCTTCGCCCTCAGTGCATTGGGCATCGTGTTTCTCAATATCGGCTGCGTGATCGCCGGGTTGCTGGTCGATCGTCTTGGCGCCTGGCGCACGGTCATGCTCTACAGCCTGTTGCTGCCACTGGGCATCGGCGTGCTGTATGGCTGCCTGATCATGGGCGGTAGCTGGGTAGGCTTGGCATACGCGGTGGCCGGTCTGGCTTGCGGTGTTGTCGGCGCGGTGCCGTCGGTGATGGTCGGGTTGTTCCCGGCACGTATTCGCGTGTCAGGCATTTCCTTTACCTACAACATTGCCTACGCCATTTGGGCCAGTATCACACCGCTATTGCTGATCGGTCTGATGCCGTGGAGCCCATGGATCTGCGTGATGTTCTGCGCGGTGATGGGCGTGGTGGGTCTCCTGACGGCGGCGTATTTCGGCTCGCGAATGCCACGCACGGGACCGTGTCAGGTGGCGGGAACTGCCTGACGCGGTGGCGCGGCACTATTTTTGACCGACGAGTCGCAAACGCTCTTCAGAAAAGATTTTCAAGGCCGATGGTTAGGCTGCATCCCGCTTTCTATCCTGCCCATCGGTACTTTCCCATGTTCAACAAACGCTTGAAGCAAGAGCTGGCCGCTCTTCGTGAAGAACTCTCCAGCCTCGTGCAGGTAAAGGAAAGCCTGGAAAGCGAGATGCTGGTGCTGAACCTTGAGCCCGACGGGCGCATTCAGTCGGTCAATCAGAACTTCCTCACCGAGATGCTTTACAAGAGTCAGGACCTGATCGGTCGGGCGATTGAAGACATCGTCCCGGCGCATGTGAAGACTGACGAATTCCACCAGCGCTTCAAAAACGCCATGACCCGCGGCGAGCATTTCGCCGGTGCCGTGCGCCTGCTGCGTGGCAATGGTGAAGAAGCGTGGCTGCGTTCGATCGTGCAACCGGTGCGTTCTTCGGACGGGCGGATCAAGCATATTTCGCTGTTCGCCAGCGACCTGACCCGCACGATCGAAGCCTCCCGTGAACACGAAAACCTCATCGGTGCACTGGTGCGTTCGACTGCGGTGATCGAGTTCGACCTCAACGGCAATGTGCTGAACGCCAACGATCGCTTCCTCAGCGGCATGGGTTACAACCTGGCGCAGATCAAGGGCAAACATCACCGCCTGTTCTGCACCCCGGAGGAATACAACAGCGCCGAGTACCAGAACTTCTGGCGCCGTTTGAACAACGGCGAATTCGTGGCTGATCGCTTCAAACGTGTCGACAGCCACGGTCGTACGGTGTGGCTGGAGGCGTCCTACAACCCGGTGGTCGATGCTAACGAGAAACTGTACAAAGTGGTGAAGTTCGCCACCGTGATCACTGATCAGGTCAACCGCGAACAAGCGGTAGCCGACGCGGCGAGCATTGCCTACAGCACCTCGCAGCAAACCGACAGCACCGCCCAGCGCGGTACCACGGTGGTGACTGAAGCGGTCAACGTAATGCGTGATCTGTCGCGGCACATGCAGGCTGCCGGTGAGGGTATCGAGGCACTGAACGAGCAGTCGCAGGTGATCGGTACCATCGTCAAAACCATCAGCGGCATTGCCGAACAGACCAACCTGCTGGCGCTCAATGCTGCCATTGAGGCGGCGCGCGCCGGTGAGCAGGGCCGTGGTTTTGCGGTGGTGGCCGACGAAGTGCGGCAACTGGCCTCGCGCACCAGCCAGGCGACCGAAGAGATCGTCACCGTGGTGCGACAGAACCAGGAAATGGCGCGCAATGCCGTGGCGCTGATGACCGACGGCAAGCTTCAGGCTGAACAAGGGCTGGCGCTGGCAGCAGAGGCGGGCACGGTGATTGTCGAGATTCAGGACGGTGCGCAGAAGGTTGTGAATGCCGTAGGCCAGTTCGCCAACCAACTCTCCCACTGACCTGCACCCAACCTCTGTAGGAGCTGTCGAGTGAAACGAGGCTGCGATCTTTTGATCTTGATTCAGAGGATCAACATCAAGATCAAAAGATCGCAGCGTGCCGCAGCTCCTACAGAGTTTTCACCTGCCTGTATTTCGATGCTGGCGCTACAATCGGCTCCTTTTCCCCCGGAGCATACCCCATGAGCGATTCCCTCCGCCGCCCGGTGCCCCTGAACAAAGCCTACCGTTTGCTCAACCACGGGCCGACCGTATTGGTCAGCGCCGCTCACGACGGTCAGCGCAACATCATGGCTGCCGCATGGGCCATGCCGCTGGATTTCGAGCCACCGAAAGTCGCGGTCGTCCTCGACAAATCCACCTGGACCCGGCAACTGCTCGAAGCCTCGGGCACTTTCGTACTCAACGTCCCCTGCGTCAATCAGGCCGACATCGTGCAAACCGTCGGCAATACGTCTGGCCTGGAAATCAGCCAAACCCAAGGGCAAGACAAGTTTCAGGCTTACGGCTTGCAGACGTTTTCCGGCGAACAAGTTAAAGCGCCGCTGCTCGAGGGCTGCGTCGCCTGGCTCGAATGCCGTTTGCTGCCGGAGCCGCGCAACCACGAGCAGTACGACCTGTTCCTCGCCGAAGTGATCGCCGCCCACGCCGATGAACGCGTGTTCAGCGACGGACGCTGGCATTTCGAAGGGCATGACGGTTTGCGCACCTTGCACCACGTGGCGGGCGGGCATTTCCTGAAGATTGGTGATGCGGTGGATGGCAAGACGCTAGCGGTCTGAATGACAGCTGATGGCAAAACATTGCGGGATGTTGCAAGGTAGAGGGCATCGTCGAACCCAATCAGGCGCATACCCCCATGGATCTTTCCCTTTCGAGTTATCTGGCGCCGTTGCTGTCGCTGGCCCTGTTATGGACCGTGGCGGTGGTCACGCCCGGCCCGAACTTCTTCAACATCGCGCAACTCGCGGTCAGCCGTTCCCGCCGTCATGGCGTAGTCGCGGCGCTCGGCGTCGCCAGCGGAACCGTGTTGTGGGGGCTGGCGGGTGGCCTGGGCATTCAGTCGCTGTTCAGTGCCGCGCCGACGCTGTACCTGAGCTTCAAGATTGCCGGTGGCTGCTACCTGATCTACCTCGGGCTCAAGCAGTTCAAGCGCAAGGCGCCGATTGTCGCGGGTACGCTGGATGACTCGCAGCAAACGTTGCTCGGCGCTTATGGTCGCGGCTTTCTGGGCAACATGACCAATCCCAAGTCAGCACTGTTCGTCGCCACCATCTTCGCCACCGCCATGCCAGCTCACATCCCGCCGCTGTTGCTGGCGCTGGCGGTGCTGACCATGGCGACGCTGTCGTTCAGTTGGTATTGCTGCGTGGCGCTGTTCTTCGCCAGCCGTCGGATCGCTGGTGTGTACGAGCGTTCGCGGCAATGGCTTGATCGCTTGGCCGGTGGTTGTTATTTGCTGTTTGGGGCGCATCTGGTGGCTAATCGCTGATCGCTAAGTTGCAGTCAAAGGCTGGGTTGCTGCAATTTGTATCAGATTTGCTTCATTGGTTTGATCAGGCTTTCGGCAGGAATTCCAAACAGCTCATGAAGTTTCCATATCATTGGCAAAGTGAGTGCCCGCTTGCCATTCAACACTTCATAGACCCTGTTTGTTCGACCAATAGCCGGAGCGAGATCCGCGGCTGACAGGCCTGACTGTTCCATTCGGAATTTGATGGCATCGATCGGATTGGGCAAATCCAGTGGAAACTGTTTGGCTTCATAGGCCTCAATGAGAGTGATCATGATGTCGAAGTAATCACCTTCAGGGGTACCCGGTTCTGGCTCGTTGTCGAAAAGTGCAGACACGTTTTTGAGCGCCGCACGGTAGTCTTCTTCGTTATGAATCGGACGTATGTTCATGGGTTACTCCATTTCGACGGTATCAGCGTCGATTGCATCGTACTGCTTGTGGGTGCCGACGAATTTTATGTATATGGCGCCGAAGCGGTAGGCCACGGCTACGATCAGGCGAAAGTCATTGCCCTTGATGTTGAACACCACTCTGCGGCTTTTCAGAATGCTCGCAGAAGCAAAATGTGCCTTGATGTCCGAGGGCGTTGACCAGCTTGCTTTCCTCGCTTCATCTATCCACGCCAACAGTGGTTGCTCTGAGTCCGGATACCGTTGCCAAAAATTTTTGAGCTGACTGACAGCGATAATTCTCATGACGCGATCCTAGTCCCGCTATGGGACTGATGCAAGGCTGTTGGCTGTCGGTGGACGTACGGTTCTAATATTTGCGTGTTCATAAATGCCAGCAGATCCCGAAAGTGTTATTTGCTGAACGGCCACTTACTCTATCCGTGGCAGCAAATTTTCGGTGTAGGAAAAGGCGACGGGATGCGAGTGAACACAATCTGTTGGCCACAAAAAAGGCCTACCTCACGGTAAGCCTTTTCTCTTTGCGTCCTAGCCTCAATCCCCCAACGCTTCGCCCTCACGCCGTGGATCCGCACCACCCTCCAACGACGCTTTGCCCTGCGCATCCTTGACCCGCACGATGGCCTGGGTGCCGCTGGTCATGTCGATTTCATTCACCGCATGCCCTTTGTCTTTCAGTGTCTGAATCAGCGCCGGGCTGAACTGACCTTGTTCCAGTTCGGTCGGGCCGTTGCGGCTGCCGAAGTTGGGCAGGCTGATGGCGCTTTGTGGGTCGAGGTTCCAGTCGAGCAGGCCGACGGTGGTTTTGGCGACGTATTCGATGATTTGCGAACCACCCGGTGAGCCGATCGTGGCGACGAATTCGCCGCTGTGGCGATCGAAGATCAGCGTTGGCGCCATCGACGAGCGCGGGCGTTTGCCGGGCTCGACGCGGTTGGCGACTTTCTGGTCGTTCTCTTCGGGGATGAACGAAAAGTCGGTCATCTGGTTGTTCAGCAAAAAGCCCTGCACCATCAGGTGTGAGCCGAACGCGGCTTCGATGGTGGTGGTCATCGACACCGCGCCGCCGAGGTCATCCACCGCGACCACTTGCGAGGTGGAGATGCGCAGCGGCGAGCGGTCCGGCGCGTAGGCCACCTGCACGCCCGGCGGTGTGCCCGGTTTGACGCTGCCCATGCTGCGTTCGCCGATCAGGCTGGCGCGGCTGGCGAGGTAACCCGGATCGACCAGGCCTTTTACCGGCACTGGCACGAAGTCGGTGTCGGCGACGTATTGCGCGCGGTCGGCGTAGGCCAGACGTTCGGCTTCGGCGATCAGATGCACAGCCTCTGGCGCCGGTTCGATGCCCGCCGGTTTGTCGGTTTTCACTGGTTTGAGCGGCGTCAGGGAAAGACGTGGATCGCGCGTTTCCAGTGCCTGCAACGTACCGAGAATCTGCGCCACGGCGATCCCGCCCGACGACGGCGGCGGCATGCCGCAGACCTGCCAGCGCTTGTAATCGGTGCACAGCGGCGCGCGTTCCTTGGCCTGATAGCGCTGCAGATCGTTCAGCGACAGGCTGCCGGGGTTGGCGTGACCCTGCACCTTGGCGACGATTTCTTCGGCGATCGGGCCTTTGTACAACGCATCCGGGCCTTCATTGGCGATGCGTTTGAGCACGGCGGCCAGCGCCGGGTTTTGCAGACGTGTGGCGACGGCTTTGACGCTGCCGTCGGCGTTGAGGAAGTACTTGGCCATGTCGGGTGATTTGCGGATTACCGGATCTGATTCCAGCAGCGAATGCAGGCGCGGAGAAATGGCAAAGCCTTGCTCGGCCAGTTTGATCGCCGGTTCAAACAGCTTCGCCCATGGCAGACGACCGTGTTGTTCGTGTGCCATCTCCAGCGCGCGCAACACGCCCGGTGTACCGACCGAACGACCGCCAATCTGCGCCTGCGGGAACGACATCGGCTGGCCATCAGCACGCAAGAACAGCTTCTCGGTCGCCCCGGCCGGTGCGGTTTCGCGACCGTCATACGTGCGCACCTGTTTGCCGTCCCACAACACGATCATCGCACCGCCGCCGATCCCGGACGACTGCGGCTCAACCAGCGTCAACACCGCTTGCATCGCAATCGCCGCATCAATCGCCGAACCGCCCTGACGCAGCATCTCCCGACCGGCTTCGGCAGCCAATGGATTGGCAGCCGCTGCCATGTGTTTACTGGCGTGACGGGTTTGCAGATCGGTACGGAAACCGGACGCAGCTTCCGGGGCCAGCGGCAAGGTCGAGGAGGGCGGGGCGTTGCAGGCGGTGAGGGTCAGGGCGCTGATGATCAGCGTCAGGGCTGGCAGGCGAAAGCGGCTCAAGGGCAAGGCTGAAAACACGCGGGCTCTCCGTCCGTGGGATAAAAGTCTCAGGGACTTTATCGACCGCTCGGTCGCGACGCAAACCGGTGGGCATTTTTGTCTTTCTTTTCGGGGCGGATGTTCGCTAGGGTCAAGCTCAAATTTATAGAGCACCAGCATCCCCTGTAGGAGTGAGCCTGCTCGCGATAGCGTCATCACATTCAACATCATTGCTGACTGACCCACCGCGATCGCGAGCAGGCTCACTCCTACAGAGGTCAAACCATAAAAATCACAAGAGGCCAAGAATGCACAGCGAGTTCCCCACCGAAGCCAGTTACCGCAATCAACGCGAACAGTTTCTCGCCGCCGCCAATGCCGCCGGCGCCACGCTCACCTCCTACGCACATCCGCGCTGCGGGCCATTCGGCGAACCGCTGAGCACCGACGTCGCCGTGCTCGGCGATCCGCAGGCCAAACGCCGGCTGGTAGCGCTCAGCGGTACGCACGGGGTCGAGGGCTATTACGGCTCGGATTGTCAGATCGATTGGCTGAAAACCTTCGAACCCGGATCGCTGCCCAAGGATGTCGCGGTGGTCATGGTTCACCTGATCAACCCATGGGGCACGGCGTGGTTACGCCGTGTCAACGAAGACAACATCGACCTCAACCGCAATCATCTGGATTTCACCGGGCATCTCCCAGATAACCGCGCTTACGCGGCACTTCATGAAATCTACGCCTGCACCGATTTGCACGGCCCCGAGCGCCAACGCGCGGATGTCTTGCTCGATGCGCAGATCAACGAACACGGCTGGCCGGCAGTGATGTCGATTGTCGAGGGCGGTCAGCACAGCCATCCCGACGGCCTGTTTTACGGCGGCCGCGCGCCGAGCTGGTCGAATCGCACCTTGCAGCAAATCATCGACGCGCATCTGGCTGGCGCTGAAACCGTGATGTGTTTCGATCTGCATACCGGCGCTGGCGAATACGGCCATCCGATGTTGCTGACCATCACCCAGGCGCCTTACCTGGCACTCGCGCAGGCCCAGGCAATTTATGGCCCATGGCTTTACACGCTGCACACCGGCGCCGAGACCTTGAGCGAAACCGGTGTGGCAGCGACGGCTACCGGGTACACCTCCCAAGCGTTGCTCAATGCTTTACCGGACGTGCAGTTGATGCCGTTCGTGATCGAGTGCGGGACGTATCCGGGGCCAGATGTGCATCGGCATTTGCGCGATGACCATTGGCTGCATTTGCATGGCGATCCGCTGGATGCGACGGGGAGGGGGATCAAAGTGAATTTGCTGGAGCAGTTTTATCCGGTTGATCCGGATTGGCGGGCGATGGTGGGGCTGCGGACTCGGCAGATTTGGGCGAAGGGGTTGGCAGCCCTGTCGACAGAGAAACCTGAGTAGGTCAGGCATAGCGTTATGGTGAGGAGGTTTATCCCCTCGACACAAGTTCGGTGATCATCTCGAGGTATAGGTACTTATTGCTTGAACCCAGGCAGTCCATTCGCCGCGCGCCACCGCTTTACTGTTTCGGTGATTTCTTCGGCCGTTAGGGATTTGCTCAGATCTTCCGGCCAGTAAATCAGATCAGATCCCGCCGGGTGTTCTGATAGACGCGCAAACTCCAGTAATAGCGGATCAAGTATTTCATCGGAGCTGGTGTTGGCGGCTAGTACGGATTTTAGAAATTCGACGAAATCAGCTTCTGTGTAGTCAGATATTTTTGTCATGCAATGGTCGGTTTAAATGGGCGGATTGAATTACCGTTTGAATCCGGGTAGCTCATTGGTGGCGCGCCATTTCTTTACGGTTTCGGTGATGCCTTCAGGGGTGCAATCAGCGTCATCCTCCGGCCAATAAATCAGGTCAGTACCGGCGGGGTGCTCGGCGAGTTCACAGAATTTATCCAATAGATCCGCCAACACCATCTCTGGCGTGCCATCCCCATTGGAAGTGAATATTTCCTGCAATAAGCTAATGAATTGCTCTTCGGTGTAATCAGTAATTTTATTTGCCATGAGGTTATTTCCGGTGAATATCTATATGATTTTTTGGCGTGCTGACCCTTAAGTTCTCGATGTCATATACATCACCACCTTCCGATACCCATACAACGTGATGTAGTTCGTAAGTTTTTCTTTTACCCACAGCATCTTGATACCGGGCATGAGGTGCGCTGCCACTGCGCATAAGCGCAATATTCTGCGGTTTAAATTGCTCAGCCAGTTCTGGATCATTCACAACCTCAGTCCAAAACGCCTTTCTGAAGGCATCGAAGCTTGAAAACTCCCGCCCCCTAAGCCTATCCGCAATCCGTGTCGGAATCGGCGCGCCGATCCCCGTTCCCGCCCCAGTAAGCCATATCCCCGACACATCCTCACCAACACCCGTCACCGTACCTGGCGTCAGTCTGGCCGGCCTCGAAAACACCACATACAGCGACTTAAGCCCAGTGTCCGCCGGGAACACCAGAATACAATCCTCGGCAGTAATGTCCTCGCCGGGCAGGCCTTCTATCTGGGTATCAGTGTTCTCGGGAATCGGATGAACAAGGATCGTGTTCAGTTGCTCGCCGTGTTCGGGATAAACCAGCGGCGGCATCGAACCGAGTGGCCCGCGTTGTGGCGTCCACAAAATCGTGATGCCGTTGAGCTTGGCCTCCATCGCAGTCTTGTCGCTGTTCCACTCGACTTTGACAGTGCGCACCGAGTCATCGCCCGAAGCGCCGGAGTGGATGCCGTAAACCTGCATGACTCCTTCAGTATTACGTCGAAACTGGAAGCGCACACGAGTGGGGGCGCGGCTCATGCGGCGCAGTTGTTCGTCGGTGTGCAGCGTGCCGTCACCCATGCGGGTCGGCAGCATCCCGAGGACGAACACGCTGGCCGGCCCAGCAGCGCCGCGAATTGCCCAGTTGAGGCGTTGTTGCAAAATGCCGCCGCCCGCCAAACGCCCCAAGGCCAGATCGGCACCTATTGCCGTCGCGACAGCGGTGCTGGCAGAGGGCAAGAGCATGGCGCCGGCGACCATGATCTTGCCGAAGTTGCTGGCGGGTTCGGGTGCCGTACCGGCGTCCGTTCGGCACCAGTTATCCACCGTGCAGGACTTGGCGAACACCTGATCTTCGCGGCGCTTGGGCGTTGGCCATTCATCCTTTTCGATGTACACCGGCTCCGGCGCTTTGGGTGGAAACCACCCGCCCCATGAAGCGCCGCCGTAGTCGCGCTTCCAGGGCCAATCTTCATCGAAGAGCGATTTGAATCGAGCCATGCCAACTCCCTGTATGGCTTTGAATCGAGCCAGGGAAGCTTGTCGGTCAATGGGGAATTCGGGCAAACCGGTGGGGCAAGTTTCAGGCGCTTGGTTTTACGAAAAATCCAATTCGTACCTGAATCGGACCTGTTTCCTACAGCGCTCTCTCGGCCTGTTGATTGGCGATTGATTCAGCTGAAGCCGGGGTGTTTCGTGCTTGTAGTCTTTCGCTTTGCATGGGGACGGCTGCAGTCCATCAAGGCGCTTTCGAAGGTCCAACAGAGGGTCATTACGCAGATGCTCGACGCCCTGATCGCACAGGCAGCGACCAAAACGAGCGACGAAGAAAAAGAGGTTTGAACGCCAAACCCGTGCCTTGGATCAAGTTCCGCGGCCTGTGGTTACGGCGGGCAGGATTCGAGGTAAACGAGAACGTCAAAGTGCGCGTGATGAAGGGGGCTGGTGATTACTGCGGAATAACAGATTACCGAGACTTTTCTCGAGGCATAAAAAAACGGCCTACCTTTCGGTAAGCCGTTTTTAGTACTTGGTGGCTACACAGGGACTTGAACCCCGGACCCCAGCATTATGAATGCTATGCTCTAACCAACTGAGCTATGTAGCCAAGTGGCGCGCATTATTCCCCTGAAATGGAAAAGCGTCAAGCGTAAATTTAAAATATTTCTTCTTATTTTCAACCGCTTATCCTCCAGCCCGGAAAATCCGGGCCGGGCAGGGCCTCAACGCAGCTGAAATCTTGCCGTATTGGCGCTCAAGGCGTGGCTGCCCTGACTCAGGGTATCCGCCGCAAGATTCACCGCGCGTGCACCTTCGAGCAAACGCACGGCCGCCTGATCGACCTGCTGGATATTGCCGCTGACTTCGTCGGCGGTGCTGGCCTGTTCCTCGACCGCCGTAGCGATCTGGGCGAGCGTGTCAGTGACGCTCTGTACGGCGCTGGCGATTTCGCCCAGGCGTTCACCGAGACCGGTGACCGACTCGGCATCGGTTTGCGCCTGGCCGCAGGCAGCTTCCATCAAACTCACGGCTTCGTTGACCGTAGCGCGCAGGCTGTCGACCGTGCCGGCGATTTGCGCGGTAGACGACTGCGTACGTTGCGACAGGCTGCGCACCTCATCGGCGACCACAGCGAAACCACGTCCTTGTTCACCAGCTCGCGCGGCTTCGATGGCTGCATTGAGCGCGAGCAGATTGGTCTGTTCGGCGACACCGCGAATCGTGTCGACGACCAATTGAATCTGCTGACCTTGCTCGCTGACCCGACCCAACGCCGCAGCGGTCTCGTTCAAGCGTTGATTGAGCTGCTGGATACTCGCCGTGGTGCGTTGGCTGTCACGGCTGCTGTCGGCGGCGATGCGGCGGGTGTGCTGCGCGCTGCCGGAGGCCTGTTCGCAGCTTTGCGCCACGCCTTGCGATGTCGCGGCCAATTGCGTGGCAGCAGCGGCGATCTGGCTGATCTGCAACTGCTGCGCCTCGACTTCGCCGAGGGCGCCGCTGGAATGTTCGTTGAGGCTGCGCACCGCGTTGCTCAACTGCGAGGTCTCGTGATCGACGCCGAGCATGCTGTTGCGTAGTTGCACCACGGCGACGTTGAGCGCAGTGCTGATCGCCGCCAGTTCGTCGCGGCCCACCACCGGCACTTGCAGGCTGAGGTTGCCATCGCGCAGGGCTTCGGCCAGCAAAGTAATTCCGCTGGCGCTGCGGCGGATCGAGGCTTGCAGGCAGACGAACAAATACAACGCCGCGAGCAGCAGGCAACCGAAGATCGCTGCGACGAGGATGAACTGTCGGATTGCTGAGCTGTGGTAGGCGTCGAGGCGCAGATCCAGCGACACCAGCGATTGCTGGCGCAGGGCGGCGAGGTCGGTCAACAGCGCATCGAGGCTGCGTTCGAATTCTTCCGGTTTGAGATTGATAGAGCCGCCGAACACACCGTCATCCAGCACCTTCAGACCGCTGTCGAGGTGTTTGAGGCTATCGTGGTATTGGCTGGCCCAACTCTGCTGATCTTTCGGCAGGCGTGCTTCGAGCAGCGTGGCGGTTTTCACCAGTTGCTCGCGGGCATCGCCGATGCGGCTGCGCAGGTCACGCAACTGCAAACGGCTTTGCAGGGTGAACTGGCCGGAGACGACCGAGGCCTGGCCGACTGCGGCAAGGCGGCCGACCCGTTCGATCAGGTCCGGCGCGTGTTGCGTGGAAATTTGCGTCAGCAAGTAGGTTTCCAGCCACGGCGCGAGAGTCAGGCGGTTGTCCATGACGATCTGCTCGCGCAACGCTTGCAGGGCGCTGAGGGCGTTGGTGAAACGGTCGTAGCCGTCCGGCCACCAACCGACACCGCTGAGGCTTTTCGAGTCCAGGCCGTTGAGCGCGGTTTGCAGCGCTTGATAACGACTGAGGGTTTCGCCTTCGGCACCTTCGTTTTTCAACGCGTTGCCCAAATCTGTGGTGGCTTGCAGAACCGCCGGTTGCACCGCATCGAACGCGGCCATGGCGGCGAGAGTGGCCGGTGTCGGCTGGCGATTGGTTTCGGTGGCGCGCCAGCGGGCAGCGCGGTCACGTTGGGCGGCGAGCAGGTTGTCCAGCGCATCCAGCGCGAGCAACTGGCGCACGCCGGCGCGTTCGCCGGAAATCAGATTGAGCTTGTCGCGATAGTCCTGGCCGATCATCAACAGGCTGCCGGCCAACGGCAGAATGAACAGCAGAAACAACAACTGGAATTTACCTGCGAAGCCAAACCGCCCCAGCAATTTGATCCCCGGTGAAAGGAAAGCCTGCATGCCCCATGACTCCTCTGGACACCACGCACCAATGGCGTGCATCGCGGTCGTGCGACCTGGATGTTGTGCCCTGCTAAAAGGCCTCGAAAGTTCACTCTCGCCCGCTCTGTAGGCCGGCTCTGTAGCGAAACTTCCCATTGTCGGTCGCCTTTGTAAGGCGCCCGCGTTCAAGGGGAGAAGCAAGGCAAGATTCAGACCATGGCGTTGCGCTATCACCTTGTCCAGATAATCCGGGCTTTGTGTAGGAGCTGCCGAAGGCTGCGATCTTTTGATCTTTGTTTTTAAGATCAAGATCAAAAGATCGCAGCCTTCGGCAGCTCTTACAGGGATTGATCTGTGATTCAGTTGGTTGGTTAGTTAGCTGGCTAAGGGGATGGCGCTGGCGCACCGAAAAATGGCACATTGACGCACCTGCCTGCGTGCACCCATCTGCTGTCCGGAAAACTTCCATGGCTATCAGCAACGTTCAGACCGCCGCTGCCTCGGCGCCCGCTGCTCCCCAAAGCAGTCCATTGGTGATGCGTATCATCGGCGCGGTGGCGCTGGCGCATTTGATCAACGATCTGATCCAGTCGGTGCTGCCGTCGATCTACCCGATGCTCAAGGCCAATTACGGCCTGACCTTTACTCAGGTCGGCCTGATCACCTTGACCTTTCAACTGACCGCGTCGCTGCTGCAACCGTGGGTCGGTTATCACACCGACCGGCATCCGAAACCGTGGCTGTTGCCGGCCGGTTCAATCTGCACGCTAATTGGCATCGTGATGATGTCGATGGTCGGCAGTTTTCCGTTGATTCTGCTGGCGGCGGCGCTGATCGGTATCGGTTCCTCGACGTTCCACCCGGAAGCCTCGCGGATTGCGCGACTGGCCTCGGGCGGACGCTTTGGTCTGGCGCAATCGACTTTTCAGGTTGGCGGTAACGCCGGTTCCGCGTTTGGCCCGTTGCTGGCGGCGGCGATCATCATTCCGTTCGGTCAGGGCAATGTGGCGTGGTTCGGTTTGTTCGCGGTGTTTGCGCTGTTCGTGCTGTACCGCATCAGCCGCTGGTACGCCCATCACCTCAATCTGTTCAAGCTCAAGGCCGGTCAGGCAGCGACTCACGGGCTGTCGAAGGGCAGGGTGACCAGTGCGCTGGTGGTGCTGGGGCTGTTGGTGTTTTCCAAGTATTTCTACATGGCCAGCCTGACCAGTTACTTCACCTTCTACCTGATCGAGAAGTTCGACTTGTCGGTGGCCAGTTCGCAACTGCACCTGTTCCTGTTTTTAGGCGCGGTGGCGGCGGGCACATTTTTCGGCGGGCCGATTGGCGACAAGATCGGGCGTAAGGCGGTGATCTGGTTCTCGATCCTCGGCGTGGCACCGTTCACGCTGCTGATGCCTCATGTCGATCTGTTCTGGATCACTGTCCTCAGCGTGGTGATCGGCTTCATTCTCGCTTCGGCGTTCTCGGCGATTGTGGTGTACGCGCAGGAACTGGTGCCGGGCAATGTCGGGATGATCGCCGGAATCTTCTTCGGTCTGATGTTTGGTTTCGGCGGGATTGGCGCGGCGTTGCTGGGGCATCTGGCGGATATTCACGGGATTGAGTACGTGTATTTCCTGTGCTCGTTCCTGCCACTATTTGGCGTACTGGCGATTTTCCTGCCGCGGACCAAAAAAACCTGATTCACACATTTCCCATTTTAGGAGTGAGCCTGCTCGCGATAGCGGTGTGTCAGTTACGGTTGAATTGACTGACACTCCGCTATCGCGAGCAGGCTCACTCCTACAGGGGATTGGTGGCGTGGCGGAAAATATTCCAGGCACAAAAAAGCCGCGTATCAAACGCGGCTTTTTCTTGGGCGTGTCGCTTACACGTTAAAACGGAAGTGCATCACGTCGCCGTCTTTGACGATGTAATCCTTGCCTTCCAGACGCCATTTACCGGCTTCTTTGGTACCGGCTTCGCCCTTGTACTGGATGAAGTCGTTGTAGGCGATCACTTCGGCGCGGATGAAGCCTTTCTCGAAGTCGGTGTGGATCACGCCGGCGGCCTGAGGAGCGGTGGCACCGACTTTGACGGTCCAGGCGCGGACTTCTTCGACACCGGCGGTGAAGTAGGTCTGCAGGTGCAGCATTTCGTAGCCGGCGCGGATCACGCGGTTCAGGCCAGGCTCTTCCAGGCCCAGGGCCTCGAGGAACATGTCCTTCTCTTCGCCGTCATCGAGCTCGGCGATTTCAGCTTCGATCTTGTTGCAGACCGGAACGACCATCGCGCCTTCTTCTTCGGCGATGGCGCGAACCACGTCCAGGTGCGGGTTGTTCTCGAAACCGTCTTCAGCAACGTTGGCGATGTACATGACCGGTTTGGTGGTCAGCAGGTGGAAGCCCTTGATCACCGCTTTTTCGTCAGCGCTCATGTTCTTCATCAGGCTGCGCGCCGGTTTGGCTTCGGTGAAGTGCGCGATCAGTTGCTCCAGCAGAGCCTTCTGAACCACGGCGTCCTTGTCACCACCTTTGGCGTTACGCGCAACTTTCTGCAGTTGCTTCTCGCAGCTGTCGAGGTCGGCGAAGATCAGTTCCAGGTCGATGATTTCGATGTCGCGCTTCGGATCGACGCTGTTGGAAACGTGGATCACGTTTTCGTCTTCGAAGCAGCGCACGACGTGAGCGATCGCGTCGGTTTCGCGGATGTTGGCGAGGAACTTGTTGCCCAGGCCTTCACCTTTCGAGGCGCCGGCTACCAGGCCAGCGATGTCGACGAATTCCATGGTGGTCGGCAGGATGCGCTTCGGATTGACGATGGCCGCCAGGGCTTCCAGACGCGGATCCGGCATCGGCACGATGCCGCTGTTCGGCTCGATGGTGCAGAAGGGGAAGTTTTCGGCCGCGATACCGGATTTGGTCAGGGCGTTGAACAGGGTGGACTTGCCGACGTTAGGCAGACCGACGATGCCGCAATTGAATCCCATGGTGTTTCCCCTCGGAGTAGAGTCAGGCCTTCTGGCTGTGCAGGTTTTTCATCGCGCGGTTCCATTCACCGGCGAGGATTTCCGGCAGCTCGCCGAGCGCAAACACGATGCTGGCATCGAGTTTTTCCTGTTCGGCGCGTGGCGCACGACCCAGGACGAAATTTGAAACCATACTGGCAACGCCCGGGTGGCCAATGCCAAGCCGCAGGCGGTAGAACGTATTCTGATTGCCCAGTTGCGCAATGATGTCGCGCAACCCGTTGTGACCGCCATGGCCGCCGCCCTGCTTGAGCTTGGCAACGCCCGGAGGCAAGTCGAGTTCGTCGTGCGCCACGAGGATTTCTTCAGGCTTGATGCGGAAGAAACCGGCGAGTGCCGCCACGGCCTGGCCGCTGCGGTTCATGTAGGTGGTGGGAATCAGCAGACGAACATCCTGACCCTGGTGCGAATAGCGCCCGGTCAGGCCGAAATATTTGCGATCGGCCACAAGATTCACATTCTGTGCGTGGGCGATGCGCTCAACAAAAAGGGCCCCTGCGTTATGCCGGGTCTGGTCGTATTCGGCGCCTGGATTTCCCAGGCCAACGATCAGTTTGATGGCAGTCACGATAGGGGCCCTTCCTTTGAGTGGTGAGTAACATCGCCGCGATCAGGCAAAGCGGCGAAAGTGGACGAAAAATGCTCATTTACCATGGATGTAAACTCCGCGTTCTCGCCCGCTTTCTCGCTACGTTCCAGTCCGCGATGTTACTTGCTCACTCAGGCATGACAGAGTGAATTACTCTGCTGCGCCTTCTTCAGCTTCTGGAGCAACGCGTGGAGCGTGTACGTTTGCAACAGCTTTGTCGTCACCGTGAGCCAGTGCAACGAACTCAACGCCTTTAGGGGCTTTGAGGTCGGACAGGTGAACGATTGCGCCGATTTCCAGAGCCGACAGGTCGACTTCGATGAACTCAGGCAGATCTTTCGGCAGGCAAGTTACTTCGATTTCGTTCAGGACGTGCGAGATCTCGCCGCCTTTCTTGATCGGAGCTTCTTCACCGACAAAGTGCACAGGCACGATAGCGGTCAGTTTCTGGCCGGCTACGACGCGTACGAAGTCAGCGTGCAGAACGTGACCCTTGGACGGGTGACGTTGCAGAGCTTTGATGATGACGTTCTGCTTTTTGCCGCCAACGTTCAGTTCGATAACGTGGCTGTAGGCAGCATCGTTTTCGAGCAGTTTGGCAACTTCTTTGGCCAGCATGCTGATGGATTCAGGGGCTTTTTCGCCACCGTAAACAACAGCTGGAACCAGAGCGGCGAGACGACGCAGGCGGCGGCTCGCACCTTTCCCCAGGTCGGAACGCACTTCAGCATTCAGAGTAAAATCGTTCATTTTGTATCTCCAAAATAGCCATGACCGGAGTGGCGTTTGCGACCAGCGCCAAACACGGTATGGGCAAAAAAGCCCCGCCCCGGCAGGAATGCCGGGGCGGGGCGCTTTTCGTCAACGAGACATTTCGAGAAGGGCAGGGCCCTTAACGGAACATCGCGCTGAAAGAATCTTAAATG
>NZ_JBIUVX010000042.1:0-39435 GCF_044743175.1 Pseudomonas sp. NPDC087690 | reverse complement strand
CTGTACATAATTTGTACAACCCGTTACCGGGGCGCTTCAAGGATTACATCGCGATCCCCAAGGCCACCGGCTATCAGTCGCGGCACACCCCGCTGTTCGGCATGCACGGCGTACCGATCGAGATCCAGATCCGTACCCGCGAAATGGAAGAGATGGCCAACAACGGCATCGCTGCCCATTGGCTGTACAAGTCCAGCGGTGACGAGCAGCCGAAAGGCACCCACGCCCGCGCCCGCCAATGGGTCAAAGGCGTGCTGGAAATGCAGCAACGTGCCGGCAACTCGCTGGAATTCATCGAAAGTGTGAAGATCGACCTGTTCCCGGACGAGGTCTACGTGTTCACGCCAAAAGGCCGGATCATGGAGCTGCCGAAAGGCTCTACGGCGGTCGACTTTGCCTACGCGGTGCACACCGATGTCGGCAACAGCTGCATTGCCTGCCGGATCAACCGTCGCCTCGCACCGCTGTCCGAACCGCTGCAAAGCGGCTCCACGGTCGAGATCGTCAGCGCTCCCGGCGCCCGACCGAATCCGGCGTGGCTCAACTTTGTGGTCACCGGCAAGGCACGCACACACATTCGCCATGCGCTGAAACTGCAGCGTCGCTCCGAATCCATCAGCCTCGGCGAACGCCTGCTGAACAAGGTGCTCAACGGTTTCGACAGTTCGCTGGAGAAGATCCCGGCCGAACGCGTCAAGGCGATGCTCACCGAATACCGCCTCGAATTGATCGAAGACCTGCTCGAAGACATTGGCCTGGGCAACCGCATGGCCTATGTCGTCGCCCGCCGCCTGCTCGGCGAAGGCGAACAGTTGCCAAGCCCGGAAGGTCCGCTGGCGATTCGCGGCACCGAAGGTCTGGTGCTCAGCTACGCCAAATGCTGCACGCCGATCCCGGGCGACCCGATTGTCGGGCACCTGTCGGCGGGCAAAGGCATGGTCGTGCACCTGGACAACTGCCGCAACATCAGCGAAATCAGGCACAACCCGGAAAAATGCATCCAGCTCTCGTGGGCCAAGGATGTCACCGGCGAATTCAACGTCGAACTGCGTGTCGAGCTGGAACACCAGCGCGGCCTGATCGAACTGCTCGCAAGCAGCGTCAACGCAGCCGACGGCAATATCGAGAAAATCAGCATGGATGAACGCGATGGTCGCATCAGCGTTGTCCAGTTGGTGGTCAGCGTCCACGACCGTGTGCACCTGGCCCGCGTGATCAAGAAGCTGCGCGCCTTGACCGGGGTGATCCGTATCACCCGCATGCGTGCATAACTCAACCATTACAAGGAGTCATACATGACCAAGACTGTTATCACCAGCGACAAGGCCCCGGCCGCCATCGGCACTTACTCCCAGGCGATCAAGGCAGGCAACACCGTGTACATGTCGGGTCAGATTCCTCTGGACCCAAAAACCATGGAACTGGTTGAAGGCTTCGAAGCCCAGACCGTCCAGGTGTTCGAGAACCTCAAAGCCGTGGCTGAAGCTGCTGGCGGTTCGTTCAAGGACATCGTCAAACTGAACATCTTCCTCACCGACCTGAGCCACTTCGCCAAGGTCAACGAGATCATGGGCAAGTACTTCGACCAGCCATACCCGGCCCGCGCCGCCATCGGCGTGGCTGCCCTGCCAAAGGGTTCGCAGGTTGAAATGGATGCCATTCTGGTCATCGAGTGATGCGCACGGCGCGGCCTCCAAAGCCGCGCCGACTGCTGCAAGAAAAGGTTTTGAAAGGATTCCACCATGCGCAAAGCGCTAGCTTTCCCGCTGCTCGCCATTTTCCTCGGCGGCTGCGCCAGCAACCCTGCCGACCGTGACATCAGCGGCACCTGGATCAACCAGGTGGCGATCGATGCCGCAGCCAAGGGCGGCCCCCTGCGCGAAGCGCTTCAGGCTTACGGCCCGAACCTTGAGTGGGACGTCAACACCAAGGCCAGTCAGGCCCGCTACACCAACGGTTTTGAGAACGTCGAAGGACGGCTGCTGGGTGAGAAATCCGGCGCCTGGAAAGTCGACTTCTATGGCAGCTCCGCCAGTGAGCTGAAACGCGACGGCGGGCAACTGCAGCAAGCCGCCGGCGAGAACGAACCCGAGCAAGTTTTCGACCGCGCACAGATTGCGGTGCCGGAAGGCGCACCGATCGGTGCCAGTTTCGAACGTGCGCTGTATTCGGCGTACCTGGGCGGTGACTGGAAAATCACCAACGGTCAGGGTGAAGGCAGCACCGTGCAATTCCAGGCGGACGGCCAAGTCTCCGGTTTGCCGGGAGCCGACCGTTATGCTTTGTGCCTGGCGGGCGACTGCGCGTCGATGAGCAATGGCAACGACAGCATGTGGCTGCAACAGAACGGTCAGGGCAATAACTGGATCTTTGTGCGCAAGGGCAAAGAGCTGGAAATTCTCCAGGCAGTGAATGCCGCGTTGGCGGATGAACAACCGCAGTTCACAGCCGGTGAGCGCAAGTGGTTGCTCGAGAAGCAGTAATCCACCTCTGAAACCGCAGACACCCCCTGTAGGAGTGAGCCTGCTCGCGATAGCGGTGTAACAGTCAGCACAAGTGTTGAATGTTATGGCCCCATCGCGAGCAGGCTCACTCCTACAGTTGTTTTGTGGTGTCTGGGACTCAGCATTTACCTTCAAGGATCGCGGCATAACCTTCGCGATAGCTTGGGTAAGTTGGCCTCCAGCCCAATGCCTTCACCCGCGCATTGCTGCAGCGCTTGCTGCCCGTGCGCCGAACGCTGGCGTCATCCGCCCACTCGGTCACACCCAGATACTCACGCAGCCAACCGACCACCTCCGCCAACGGTGCCGGCGCGTCGTCGACACCGATATAGAAATCATCCAGCTTCAGGCCCTGACGATCCTTCTCCAGCAGAAACGCCAGCAACCCGGCCGCGTCATCGGCATGAATCCGGTTGCCATAGAGCGGCGGTTCAACCTCCACGCGATAACCACGACGCACTTGAGTCAGCAGCCATTCGCGGCCCGGGCCGTAAATGCCGGTCAGACGCAGGATGCTCGCCGGGATACCGCTATTGAGGGCAACTTGCTCCGCTTCCAGCATCAGTCGTCCTGAATAACCGGCGGCGATTGTTGCCGATGTCTCGTCAACCCACTCGCCGCCCTGCTGCCCGTACACGCTGCTGCTGGAAACGAAGACCAGGCGCTCGGGGACTTGCCCGTAGTCATCCAGCCAGCTCAGCACATTCTGCAAACCCTGCACGTAAGCGGCGCGATAACCGGCCTCATCGTGATCAGTTGCCGCTGCGCAATACACCAGATAATCCACCGCCCCGACTGGCCAGGTCGCAGGGCAGTCTTCGTTGAACAGGTCACCGGCAACGCCGATGACACCGTCAGGCAGTTTCGAAACGTCCCGGCGCAAGCCATGAACTTCCCAGCCAGCCGCCAGCAATTGCTTGGCCAGACGACTGCCGACATCACCACAACCGGCAATCAAAACAGAAGGCGCGGACATCAAAAAACTCCCATCGCAAAGGCATAGACTAGCGCCGGCAAAGGACGAGCGGCTAGCAATGCAGGAAAAAAAGATACTCTATTACTTTTGTTAACAAGAATTACTTGCAATAATGCAGGCCACTTTTGTTCTCGGCCTTACGAGGCCTGGAAGAGCACTAAACGTTTTTCTATCTCAGGTCCGGCCAGCATGACACGTAATCAAATCCCCGCTTCGCCAACCAAACGACCTCGCGCCTGGAGCGCGGTGGCGGCTCTGCTGCTCAGTCTGATGCTGGCACCGACTGCCGCGTTCGCCGATGCAACTGCACCGTCCCAGCCAGCTGCAAATACCACACAGGATGTGCCAAGAAACCCTGATGGTAGCGTCGACACCTCCTCACTGCCGCCAGAAGTTCAAGAGTCTCTGGCCAAGTTCGGCGAGGCGGCCAAGCAGTTTGATCCGCAGGAGATGGAAGACAACAACAGCCTGGGCATGGCCCACGACCTGTCGCCGTGGGGCATGTACCAGAACGCCGACATCATCGTGAAAATCGTGATGATCGGTCTGGCCATCGCTTCCATCATCACCTGGACCATCTGGATTGCCAAAGGCTTCGAGCTGATGGGCGCCAAGCGTCGTCTGCGTGGTGAAATCGCCGCCCTGAAAAAAGCCACCACCCTTAAAGAAGCCAGCGCCACGGCCGGCAAGGAAGGCACCCTCGCCAACCTGCTGGTGCACGACGCGCTCGAAGAGATGCGTCTGTCGGTCAACAGCCGCGAGAAAGAAGGCATCAAGGAACGCGTCAGCTTCCGTCTCGAGCGCCTCGTAGCAGCCTGCGGTCGCAACATGAGCAGCGGCACCGGCGTGCTCGCCACCATCGGTTCTACCGCGCCGTTCGTCGGTCTGTTCGGCACCGTATGGGGCATCATGAACTCCTTCATCGGCATCGCCAAAACCCAGACCACCAACCTCGCCGTTGTGGCACCGGGCATTGCAGAAGCACTGCTGGCCACCGCGCTGGGCCTGGTTGCCGCGATTCCAGCCGTGGTGATCTACAACGTGTTCGCCCGCTCCATCGCCGGTTACAAGGCGCAGGTTTCCGACGCATCGGCAGAAGTGCTGCTGCTGGTCAGCCGCGACCTCGACCACCAGCCTGAGCGCAGCTCGCAGCCGCACATGGTCAAAGTGGGGTAATCGGCCATGGGCCTGCATTTGAAAGAAGGCGCAGACGACGATCTGGCCGAGAACCACGAAATCAACGTCACGCCTTTCATCGACGTGATGCTGGTGCTGTTGATCATCTTCATGGTGGCTGCTCCGTTGGCCACCGTGGACATCAAAGTCGACCTGCCTGCCTCGACCGCCAAACCGGCGCCGCGGCCAGAGAAACCGGTGTTCCTCAGCGTCAAAGCTGACCAACGCCTGTACATCGGCGAAGACGAAGTGACGCCGGAAACCCTCGGCGCCTTCCTCGACGCCAAGACTCAGGGCAAGAAAGACACCACCATCTTCTTCCAGGCCGATAAAGGCGTGGATTACGGCGACCTCATGAGCGTGATGGACAAGCTGCGCAGCGCCGGTTACCTGAAGGTCGGCCTGGTCGGACTTGAGACGGCAGCCAAGAAATGATCACGACGCGCCATAAGCTGACGCGTTACAGCGGTAGCCTGGCCGTGGTGCTGGGCGTTCACGCGCTGGCCATCGCGCTGGCGCTGAACTGGACCGCCCGTCCGCCCATCGAATTGCCGCCGCAGGCAATGATGGTCGAACTGGCACCGGTTCCGGCCCCACCACCGCCTGCACCGCCGAAAGTCGTCACACCGCCGCAACCACCGGCTCCGGTTGAAGAGCTGCCGATTCCGAAACTGGCTGAAGCACCAAAAGCAGAAATCGCGGTGCCGAAACCCAAACCGAAGCCAAAGCCTAAACCGCCGAAGCCGATCGAGAAGAAGCTGCCCGATCCACCGAAGGAAAAACCTTCCGAGGAGAAACCGGCCGACACGCAACCGACTCAGGCGCCGACGGAGAAATCCGCCCAGCCTGCGCCGGGTCCGTCGCCTGCTCAGATGGCTGCCAAGGCCAGTTGGCAAGGCACCCTGCTTGCGCATTTGGCGAAGTACAAAAAGTACCCGCAAAGTGCACAGATGCGTGGCAAGGAAGGCTTGAACCGCTTGCGCTTCGTGGTGGATGCCGAAGGTAACGTGTTGTCGTTCGAACTGGTGGGCCGCTCCGGCAACGCCGATCTGGACCGGGCCACCCTGGAAATGATCCGCCGCGCCCAACCGCTGCCCAAGCCACCGGCCGACATGCTGACCAATGGCTCGATCGAAATTGTTGCCCCGTTTGTTTACTCGCTGGAACGCCGCCGCTAAGTAGCAAGATCAAAAGATCGCAGCCTTCGGCAGCTCCTACATTATTGGAATGCATTTCCCTGTAGGAGCTGCCGAAGGCTGCGATCTTTTGCTTTTTGCAGTAGTCGCATTGAGCGCTCAGTCTGATAACGTGCGTCTATCGATTGCAGCCGGTATGCTTGGCCCGCATCTTCATGGACGCTTGCTATGACCCTCACAGAATTACGCTACATCGTTACCCTCGCCCAAGAGCAGCATTTCGGCCACGCCGCCGAACGTTGCCACGTCAGCCAGCCGACCCTTTCGGTGGGCGTGAAAAAGCTTGAAGACGAACTCGGTGTGCTGATTTTCGAGCGCAGCAAAAGCGCCGTGCGCCTGACTCCGGTCGGCGAAGGCATCGTCGCCCAGGCCCAGAAAGTCCTCGAGCAAGCGCAAGGCATCCGCGAACTGGCCCAGGCCGGCAAGAACCAGCTGACCGCGCCACTGAAAGTCGGCGCGATCTACACCGTCGGCCCGTACCTGTTCCCGCACCTGATTCCACAACTGCACCGGGTCGCCCCGCAGATGCCGTTGTACATCGAAGAAAACTTCACCCACGTGCTGCGCGACAAACTGCGCAACGGCGAACTCGACGCGATCATCATCGCCCTGCCGTTCAACGAAGCCGACGTGCTGACCCTGCCGCTGTACGACGAACCGTTCTACGTGCTCATGCCGGCCCAGCACCCGTGGACGCAAAAAGAAACCATCGACGCCGGCCTGCTCAACGACAAGAGCCTGCTGCTGCTCGGTGAAGGCCACTGCTTCCGCGATCAAGTGCTGGAAGCCTGCCCGACCCTGACCAAGGGCAACGACGGCGCCAAGCACACCACGGTCGAATCCAGCTCGCTGGAAACCATCCGCCACATGGTTGCGTCCGGTCTGGGCATTTCGATCCTGCCGTTGTCGGCGGTCGACAGCCATCACTACGCCCCCGGCGTGATCGAAGTGCGGCCGCTGTCGCCACCGGTGCCGTTCCGCACCGTGGCCATCGCCTGGCGCGCGAGCTTCCCACGGCCGAAAGCCATCGAGATCCTCGCCGACTCCATTCGCCTGTGTTCGGTGGCCAAGCCAGCGGCACCGGTTACGGCCGGTTAAGCGAGCGTCATGACGGAGCTGTCGCAAGTGTCGGTGACGGCACTCAAGGGTGTCGGCGAAGCCATGGCCGAGAAACTGGCCAAGGTCGGTCTGGAGAATCTTCAGGACGTGCTGTTCCACCTGCCGCTGCGTTATCAGGATCGCACCCGCGTGGTGCCGATCGGCGCCTTGCGACCGGGGCAGGACGCCGTGGTCGAAGGCACCGTCAGCGGCGCCGACGTGGTCATGGGCCGCCGTCGCAGCCTCGTCGTGCGTTTGCAGGACGGCACCGGCGGTCTCAGCCTGCGCTTCTACCATTTCAGCAACGCGCAGAAAGAAGGCCTCAAGCGCGGCACGCGGGTGCGCTGCTACGGCGAAGCCCGGCCCGGCGCGTCAGGGCTGGAAATCTACCACCCGGAATACCGCGCCATCACTGGCGACGAACCGCCGCCGGTCGATGAAACCCTGACCCCGGTCTACCCGCTGACCGAAGGCCTGACCCAAGCGCGTCTGCGCCAGTTGTGCCTGCAGACGCTGACCATGCTCAAGCCCGATACCCTGCCCGACTGGCTACCGACCGAACTGGCGCGCGACTACCAACTGGCGCCGCTGGCCGATGCGATCCGCTATCTGCACAACCCACCCGCCGATGCCGACGTCGACGAACTCGCCCTCGGTCATCACTGGGCCCAGCATCGCCTGGCCTTCGAAGAACTGCTGACCCATCAACTGTCGCAACAGCGTCTGCGCGAAAGCATGCGTTCGCTGCGCGCGCCAGCGATGCCGAAAGCGACGAAGTTGCCGCCGAAGTATCTGGCCAACCTCGGCTTCAACCCGACCGGCGCGCAACAGCGTGTCGGCAACGAAATCGCCTACGACCTCAGTCAGCACGAACCGATGCTGCGGCTGATTCAGGGCGACGTGGGCGCCGGTAAAACCGTGGTCGCCGCCCTCGCTGCATTGCAAGCGCTGGAGGCTGGCTATCAAGTCGCATTGATGGCGCCGACCGAGATTCTCGCCGAGCAACACTTCATCACCTTCAAGCGCTGGCTCGAACCGTTGGGCATTGAAGTCGCGTGGCTGGCCGGCAAGCTCAAGGGCAAGAACCGCGTCGCCGCGCTGGAACAGATCGCCAGCGGCACGCCGATGGTGGTCGGCACCCACGCGCTGTTCCAGGACGAAGTGCAGTTCAAGAACCTCGCGCTGGTGATCATCGACGAACAGCACCGCTTCGGCGTGCAACAGCGTCTGGCGCTGCGGCAGAAAGGCGTCGGCGGGCGCATGTGCCCGCACCAACTGATCATGACCGCGACGCCGATCCCACGGACGCTGGCGATGAGCGCCTACGCCGACCTCGACACCTCGATCCTCGACGAACTGCCGCCCGGTCGAACCCCGGTCAACACTGTGCTGGTCACCGACACCCGCCGCGTCGAAGTCATCGAACGCGTGCGCGGTGCCTGCGCCGAAGGTCGTCAGGCCTATTGGGTGTGCACACTGATTGAAGAGTCGGAGGAGCTGACCTGTCAGGCCGCCGAGACCACGTTTGAAGACCTCACTCTTGCCCTCGGCGAGCTGAAAGTCGGCCTGATCCACGGGCGCATGAAGCCCGTCGAGAAGGCCGCCGTCATGGCCGAATTCAAGGCTGGCAACCTGCAACTGCTGGTCGCCACCACAGTGATCGAAGTCGGCGTCGACGTGCCCAACGCCAGCCTGATGATCATCGAAAACCCCGAACGCCTCGGCCTTGCGCAACTGCACCAATTGCGTGGACGTGTGGGTCGGGGCAGCGCCGCCAGCCATTGCGTGCTGCTCTACCATCCGCCGCTGTCGCAGATCGGTCGCCAGCGCCTGGGTATCATGCGCGAGACCAACGACGGTTTCGTCATCGCCGAAAAAGACCTCGAACTGCGCGGCCCCGGCGAAATGCTCGGCACCCGCCAGACCGGTTTGCTGCAATTCAAAGTCGCCGACCTGATGCGCGACGCCGACTTGTTACCCGCCGTCCGCGACGCCGCGCAAGCCCTGCTGGAACGCTGGCCAACCCACGTCAGCCCATTACTCGATCGCTGGTTGCGGCACGGGCAGCAATACGGCCAAGTGTGAGCACCGTCGCAGTTTCTGACAGATCGTTCTGACCAAGCTGGTTATACTCCTGCCATTGTTTCAAAAACGGATACAGATCATGACCGAAGCCGCTCTCGCCCCCGAATCTCCGCACGCGCCGTCTGTCATTCGGCTGCTGCTAGGCAAGCTGGGCATCGCCTACGAAGAAGTGCTCGACCACCACGGCCTCAATGCTTCGCGCAAGGTACAAGCCGTGTTGCTGGACGACGCCGTCGGCGCGCTGATGGTGCTGTTTCCGCAGAGCCAGTTGCTCGACCTCAATCGCCTCGCCGAACTGACGGGCCGTCGCCTCACCGCCGTGTCGACCGAGCGCCTGGAAAAGATGCTCGGCAAACACAGCCTGAGCCTGCTGCCGGGCCTGCCGGCGCTGACCAGTTCGCCGTGCCTGTATGAAGAAAGCCTGCTGCGCGAACCGAAGCTGCTGATCAACTCCGGTGAGCCAGGCCTGCTGCTGGAAATCGCCAGCGAAGACTTCAAGACCATGCTGACCAAGGCCAGCGCCGCCAACTTCGGCGAAGCCCTGAGCAGCATTCGCCCGAACCTCGACCGCCCGGACGACGACCGCGAGGAAATCACCCAGGCCGTGCAAGCGTTCACTGCACGCCGGATTCAGCAGCGTCTGGAAGCGACCATCGAGATTCCACCGCTGGCCGAAACCGCACAAAAAATCATCAAACTGCGCGTTGACCCCAATGCCACCATCGACGACATCACCGGCGTGGTTGAAACCGACCCGGCACTGGCCGCACAAGTGGTGAGCTGGGCGGCATCGCCGTACTACGCCTCGCCGGGCAAGATTCGTTCGGTGGAAGACGCGATCGTCCGCGTGCTGGGTTTCGATCTGGTGATCAATCTGGCGCTGGGCCTGGCCCTCGGCAAGACCCTGAGCCTGCCCAAAGACCACCCGCAACACACCACGCCGTACTGGCAGCAGTCGATCTACACCGCCGCCGTCATCGAAGGCCTGACCCGCGCCATGCCGCGCGCCCAGCGCCCGGAAGCTGGCCTGACCTATCTCGCCGGTCTGCTGCACAACTTCGGTTATCTGCTGCTGGCCCACGTGTTCCCGCCGCACTTCTCGCTGATCTGCCGCCACCTGGAGGTCAACCCGCACCTGTGCCACAGCTACATCGAACAGCACCTGCTGGGTATCAGCCGCGAACAGATCGGCTCATGGCTGATGCGCTACTGGGACATGCCCGACGAGTTGGCCACCGCCCTGCGCTTCCAGCACGACCCAAGCTACGACGGCGCCTACGCCGAATACCCGAACCTCGTCTGCCTGGCCGTACGCCTGCTGCGCAGCCGCGGCATCGGCTCCGGCCCCGACGAAGACATCCCCGACGCCCTGCTCGAACGCGTCGGCCTGAGCCGCGACAAAGCCAACGACGTCGTCAGCAAAGTCCTCGAAGCCGAAGTCCTGCTGCGTGAACTGGCCTCGCAGTTCAGCCAGGCCTAAAACGAAATCGCGAGCAGGCTCACTCCTACAAGATTTAGGTAATCCCTGTAGGAGTGAGCCTGCTCGCGATGAATCCACCACGGTCCAACTGACCGCATCAAGCCTTAGGCTTAGCCTTCCTCGGCACCAAATACTTCATCAACCCCTGAAACCACATCACCAGCGCCGGATTGCCCTTGAGCTGGATCGACTTGTCCTGAATCCCCTGCATAAACGCCAACTGCTTGTTCTTCGCCTGCATCGTCGCAAAGCCATAACCGGCATCTTTAAACGCAATCGCAAACGCCGGCTCCGCCACCACCCCAGACTTGCTGGTAATGCGCTGATTCTTCACCACGAAATGCCGCGCCACTTTCCCATCCAGCGTCTGTAGCTGAAACACCAGATCCTTGTCACCCAACTGCTGCTGGAACGCAGGATTTGTCCGGCTGGCTTTACCCATCAACAAACCCATCATCCACAGAAGAAAACGAAATTTCATGCGCACAGCCTCAAAAGGAAAATGAACGGCCGGGGCAGTGTAAGGGATTCGGACGATAACACCAGTATCTGACTCGGTTGGAAGAGGATGCAGACCATTTCCAGCACGATGACTACCAAGTCACGATTCAACGCTCGCCTACTGATCGCCCTTCCTACACCTGTTGAAACAAATCCCTGTAGGAGCTGCCGAAGGCTGCGATCTTTTGATCTTTAACCCTGCAACCCAATGGGAAATTTCCTGCAAAGCGCCGGGATACCCATGAACTAGGCAGGTTGGCAGTTCGTCGATAGCCTCTGTGTGTCGCCGCTAAGGCCGCGATCCGGACGTGCAAGTTCGGTGGAGCACACATTGTGTTATGGCAATTCGCCGAGCGTTTTCCTATGCTCGCGGATCGTTATGGCTGCTGTGTATGGGAGACCTTCGGGTCTGCCGGGTGACTCCACCGGTCTTGCACACCTATGCACAGCTGCCACCACTTTCGAAGTGCGAGCGAAACGGTGTCGGCTCCTAAAACTGGAGTAAGACCGAATGATCAAACCAACACCCAATCCCCCCGAATCCCCAGACATATCGCCCTACGAATCCCTGGAATCAAAGAAATTCCACGAAGCCGCCGAACGCGCCCTCGACCACCACTTCAAACCGCCCATCGAACCACACCCCAAACGCGAAACCGGCCTCTTCAACCTCTCCCCCGGCACCGACGCCGAAGCCCTCATGGCCAACGCCTCCGAAGACCTCCTGTCCATCAGCGTCATCGCCTGCGACCTCGCCGACGACCTCCACGGCTCACGCCGCTCGGTGGCACTGGCCCTGAGCCGAATGGCGGATGGAGTGCGATTGATGGTGGAAGGAACACTCGACCACATCGAAGTGCGGAGCGTGGCGGCTAAGCCGTAGCGGGATTTTTGGATAAAAAAAAGGGGACGTTAAGTCCCCTTTCCATCGACTCTCGGAAAGCCAATGGTCATTTCAAAAGTCGTGAAACCAGCGGCATTCGAAATGCTTTTTTGCTAACCAAAGAGGGCGGCTCATATCAAGCCGCCCTCTATGCTTTCGCAATTACACCTTCTTCTCAGACGACTTCAAATTGCTGGCCTGTTCGGCCACCAAATCCATCCAGCCACCGGGCTTGTCTTCATCATTAGCGGCTTTTGCCACCATACCGGCCAATGAACCGAAGTCCTTCTTACGGGCAGCTTCGGCTGCTTCAACCGCTTGATGGGCAACCAGGATTTTCTGCAGCGCAGGCGTGTTGGCAGTGGCTTCGCTCAACGGTTTTAGCGGAGGCAAGGCTGCGACCTTGGCGACCATATCGCCCGGCGCTTTAGTGAACGACCTCAGGGCATCCAGATTGCTTGCCACCGGAATCGCGATACCGGTAAGCGGGTCGAATGCGCTGATTTCCGGCAGGCCTTTCCCGGTAAGTATTGGTCGAGCAACGTTCATCAGAGGAAATGCCAGCAACATACGCGGATCGCGTTTTTTTATGCTCAAACCGATACTGGCCACTGCTATACCGATGCCGATAACACGTCCAGCCGTGGCAACCAAAGACAACTGCTTGTTTGACTCGTTATCGAAATGCACCAGACGTATACGGAAGTAATCAGTGAAAGGTTCGCGCGGCCCTATGCCAGATGTATTCATAAACCATGCGCGAGAGTCATGAACCTGATCATCAAATAGCGCAACCAAGTCTTCTTGACCCTGTCGCACTTTGTTTGGCCCGCTGAACATTTCCTTGTAACGCGCCGTGCCATTGTCATACAGGTAGTTGTACTCCTCGGCTTCATCTTCCTCGTTGATAGCGTAGACCGTGCCCCCAACCAGCATATCGATGATCGTACTGCCAATTTTCCAGTCATCCAGGATTCCCCATTCTTTCAGGTAGTCATGACGGAACTCGGCAGCCGCGCCCAAGAGCTGAACCTGATCAAGTGGAGGATCGAAAGCTTTCTCCAGACGAATGCTGTCGACCTTTTCCTGCCCCCCGACAATCTGGACATTCAATTGATATTCTTTTTCCTGCGCCTCGGTGTAAGTCGGCAACGGCTGCCCTTGAGCTGCGGCAGCAGATTCAGCGGAGCGACGCTTATAGATCGCGCTCCAGGCATCCTGCTGGGCCTCCGGCATATCCTTGTCAACGTTCGCAAAGAACCCACGTTGTGCTAAGCCACCGGCATAACGATCAATACGCCAGCCCGTAATCAGTGCCTGCTCTCGCTTGATCATTTCATCGAGAGTGCTGCCTTTGACTTGAGACTGCCATGCGTTGAAACGCTTTATCAGCTCGTCTGAAACGTTGAATTCGATCTCCGTTTCGGGAGCCATTACACGCCAGACTTCATGAACATCAGGCTGGCTTGCCGGTTCAGGAACCTGCAAAGGCGCACCCGCCTTGAAAGCTTCTGCATAAAGATGATGCAGTGGAATCTGCGATAACACGTGGTCAGTACCCGGCAGTGCTTTGCCTTGATTACCAGGTGAATAACCTCCACCAACATCGGAGTGCACACCCGGGTATAGATACTCTTCGGTTCCACTCCGATAACTTGATGCTTGTGTGTCATCCCGTTGGCCAGCAGAGTTTTTGGGCCTGCGTCTGATTGAGTCCAACGGGAAGCTGGCGCGCTGTTCGTGTGCTGATACCAAATGAACGCAACGCTTTAAAAAGTGGCAATCATCAGGAAGCGCGGTACTCATGCATTTTTCTACTGCCTCATCTGGCAGGCGCATTGTGTCGTCAGCCCAGCCCATGTGGCCCGCAGCAAAGGGCATGCTATCTGCCATACCTACAGCCGCTACCGTGTCACAGATGCCGAGAAATTCGATAGATATTGGCAGTCCGGCAAAGCGGTACTCAGTCTGGCCATCAGCTCCAGTGCAACGAGTTAAGGTTTGCAACCAATTGGCAAATGTCCGAGCCTGTGCTGCACCACGAGAAAAACCATACACATACAATCGCATAGCAAGAATATGAGGTTTAACTTCCTCATCAACGCGTTTTTTTAACGCCTCCTCAAGTTTCTGAATCTCTGGTCGCATCGCTGCTTCACGGTTTTTTTCTCCATTTTCTAAGAGTCCACCCGTGATCGCAGTCACCAGCCCGGTAGACATGGCATCTATCAGTCGCCGCATATCAGGCACAGCAAGAGCCGTCGACTCCAGTGTCAGCTTTAATGCGTCCAGCAATCGAGTCAGCCCCCAGTTAATCCTGTTCTCACCCCCGCTAGCGAACATCAACCCACCATCGCTTGGCGTAAATTCGAGTACGTCAGGAAAAACTGTACCTACCCCAGGGCTGTAGTAACGAAAGTAACCTTGCCCCTGCGCGTCGCTGGACCCGCCTACACTGGCATGGAACATTCGAGCGATATTACTACGCGACGATGGAATGGAAGAGCCATCGGCCTGATCATTGTTGTTGGTACCATCGAAAGCAAGAGTGATATGCAGCGCCTTGCTGCAAGGCGGGCCGCTCTGAATATTCCCTTTAGTCTGTAATAATTTTCGCTGCTGATTTCCAAACGCGACTTCATCACGCTTTTGCAGTTTTATATTCTTCGTCAGCTGAATCGGCTCCCTTGGTAACCGGCGAGCCAGAGGAAAACTGGGTGCCACTAGCGCGCTAGCAGGTTTTGGAGCGGCTCCCGAATTCAAAAAGTCGGACATTTTGCGGACTCCTTCGCATTGAAATAAACATTGTCTGGATAGTCAGGATGCTCCGGTGTGTAGCAGGTGGTAGAAACACGAACTTTATCGCAGGCAAGAAAATGTACCTGGATCGCGCAAAACTTTTCGCCGTATTTAGGAACATCAACAATTTCTTTGTGATGCGTATAATTAGTGGCATGACGCTTATAATCGCCAGATTCAATCTGGCCGTATTTATCACGTTTAATAGCCGCGCGGGGGGCCGGATCGCTTTCCCATTCAACAATAGCTTTTAATCCCGGAGTCCATGTACGAGGCAAGGTTGTACAGCAAGTTTGAGAGTTTAGCCCACCTTGATGCGGACCAATGTTAGGCCCACCGGCTCCATTCACTGAGAATCGGTTAATATTGCTCGATGTATGGTTATATCCTGAAATCGGAGTGCCTAACATCTCGGACTGCGCCTGACAGGCACCCAAACTCATCAAACCAAAAACCAACAACAAAACGTTCGTTAACTGACTCCTTTTGGGACAAAAAAAGCCCCACGTATTTTTAACTTCAAAGCGACTACAGCCCAGAAAAACACTTGAGACAAACGCCGAATAATAACGCAAATTATTCACCCCAGTCATATGACTAGACATATACCTGACCCTCCATGCTCGTCTGATAACTAACAGTGCCCTCGAAGAACCGGGACCTGTACTTACTGTGCACATACGATTTAGATCGCACATCAGAAAACTCCTTTCGAACCTTCCGAACCACATACTGAGTTAGAGGCTCGAACATGCAGACGGCTCCTTTAATTGAAAATAGGTCTTGTAGGGATAGTTAGGATGACCCGGTGTAAAACATGTGGTAGAAACCCGAACTTGATCACACGGTAGAAAGTGAACTTGTAACGCACACACCTTTTCAGCGTACCTTGGAATTTCAACTATTGCTGAATGATGAGAAAATCCAGCTGAGTGGCGAACAGCAGCAGCCTTTACAATTTGACCCTGTTGATCACGTTCCAGCTTTGCATAGGGCTCTGGATCTTTATCCCACTCAACAATCGCTTTTAAATTAGGATTCCACTGAACCGGAAGTAGACCACAGCAAACTTCACCACCTCCCTGATGGGGCGGAATATGAGGACCACCGGCGCCATTGATACTGAATCGTATAATTGATGCAGACGTATGGTTATAACCAGTGACAGGCGCACTCACCATCTCCGGCCCACCACGACACCCACTCAACGCCAACACCCCCAGCAAAACCCACACACAGACCAGCCCGGAAGACATCGCCCCCCGCACCGACCCACGCGCAATCGCATTCATCAAATCAACGCCTTCGGCGGCTCATCGATCACAAACGACGAGTTCTCCACCAACCACTGTTCAATAAACGGCTCGCGCTCCTCCGGCTCTTTCAAGCCCTTCTGATTCGCCGCCAATTGGCTGCGATACAAGTGCCGGATCAAACTCTCGTTACGACTCAAGCCATAGTTCTGTGGCACTGCGCAGCGATCGACCCGGTAGGCATCTGCTTCTGTCCACGCGAGCAGGTTGGCCACTTGTGGGTGATCGAACATCACCGGGCCGGCGGCGGGTACTTGGGCGTGGCGGACGTAGTTGCCGGGCAAGCTTTGCGGTTGTTGGTCGCGGTCGAGCCAATGCCAGGAGATGACGGCGGCGTGGAAGGCGTTGCTTTGTACCGGGGTCAGGGTTTCGGTGACCGGCAGCAGCATGCGTGGGTCGTAGTAGCGCAACACGCCTTCGGAACGGCCTTGGTTCCATTGGGCTTGAAGGAAGCCGCGCAGGTGATCGGCGAGCGCTTCGAATTGCCATGGGCTGAATACGACGACGACATGTTTATTGCAGTCGACGCCGTTGATGAAGGTTTTCAGCCAGTCGCGTTGGCCGATGTCGACGCGCAGCAGCAACGGGCCGAAGTCGGCGATGGCGACCTCGGGAGTGTTTTCAAACAGCTTGGCCAGTTTTGCCGCGTCGGGCTGTTCGGCGAGCTGTTGCAGCAGCGGGTAGTCGAGGCTTGTGGCGTCGACCAGCACGTCGAGGTGCTGCTGTTTGAGTTGTTGGGCGTTGACCCATAACTCGTCGAGCCAGCGCGCATTGCTTGTGTTCATGAAGTCGTCCTTTATCGTGCGGCCAGGGCTTGAGCGTTACGTTTGGCCCGGGCCAGACATTCCTTGCACACCGGTGGTGGCGGCAGCGGTGCGTTCGGCAGCGCCTGCGGTGGTACTGCGCCGGCGATGTCCTTGTCGGCAGCGCCCGGCAATATCGGCGGCTTGATGCCAATACCAGTACCCGAGCCAGCCGAACCACCCGCATTGATCTTGATCACCGGCCCAACCACCGTCACCCCACCGCCATCAAGCTTGATAAAGCTGCCACCGCCTAGAATGGTCAGCTCTGTCCCCGCCTCAATAACGATCTTGTCCCCAGCCTTGAGATGAATCTCTTTCCCCACGCTGGTGAGCTGCGCCGTGCCCAGCTTCACATGCTGGTTCTGCCCAATCGTCAGGTGATCATCCAGCTTCGCTTCAACCTTGCGATCGGCAATCGTGGTGCGGTGTTCTTCAGCCTTGAGCTCGGTGTAGGTGTTCTTCACCACCGTGTCGTGACGTTCATTGCCGACCCGAATCTTCTGATCGTGCTCAACGTTCTCATCCCAATCCCGCTGCGCATGAATGTAGATCTGCTCTGCACCCTTCTTGTCTTCGATGCGCAGTTCGTTGTACCCACCACCACCAGGCGAGCTAAGCGTTTTGAACACGCTGCGAGTCTTGTTCGCCGGCAGTGCGTACGGCACCGGGTTTTCCTTGTGGTACAAGCAGCCGGTCACCAGCGGTTGGTCGGGGTCGCCTTCGAGGAAGGTGACGAGGACTTCCATGCCGATGCGAGGGATGCTGATCGCGCCGTAACGGTCGCCGGCCCAGGAGCTGGAGACGCGCAGCCAGCAGCTGGTTTTGTCGTCGGCCTGGCCTTCGCGGTCCCAGTGGAATTGCACTTTGATGCGGCCGTATTGGTCGCAGTGGATTTCTTCACCTTTGGGGCCGGTGACCATGGCGGTCTGGCTGCCGAGCACGCGCGGTTTCGGGTGTTCGAGGGCCGGACGGTAGAACACGTCCCACGGGGTGGCGAGGAAGGTGTTGCGGTAGCCCTGGTGGAAGTCGTCCTTGTTGTCGGTGGTGTCGCTGGTCACACCTTCTTCGAGGACTTGCGGCTGTTTGCCTTCGTGGAAGATTTCGGTGAGCAGCCACAGGTCGTTCCACTCGCTGCGCGGGTGGTCGGACATGGCCATGAAGTGCCCGCTGACCAGTTTGGTCTGGTCGCCGCGACCTTCGGCCTGACGGTAGTCGGCGCGGTGGCGTTCGAGGGCGCGTTGGCTGAGGAACTTGCCACGGGCGCGGTCGATGAAGCGGCCCGGGTAGTCGTAGTCTTCGAGATCCGGTTCGCTGTCTTCGCTGTCGGCAGCGACGTCGGGTCTGTACGCCGCTTCCATTTGCAGGCGCGGTTTTTCAAAGTCGTAGTCGCGGCGTGTGGTGCGGCTGGTGCGGGTTTCCAGGCGCAGTCTGAAACCTTTGATCACCGGTTCTTCGGCAACCATGCCGCTGCCCTGCACGTAGGCCGTCGGCTGGCCGAGGTCGGGGAACACGGTCTGATCATCGCCGAACACCAGCAAGTGTCCTTTGTCGCTGTGCTGGAAGTGGTAGTGAATACCTTCCTCTTCGCACAGGCGCTGGACGAAGTGCAGGTCAGTTTCGTCGTACTGCACGCAGTAGTCGCGATCCGGACACGGCTGGCTTAGCTGGAAGCTGTAGGCGTTGCCCTTGATCCCGTGTTCATCAAGGATCAGTGCGATGATTTTCGGCGCCGACATCTGCTGATAGATGCGTTGGTTGGTGCGGTGATGCAGGTATTGCAGTTGCGGCACCATCGACACTTTGTAGCGAGTCAGGCGCTTGCCGGCATCGCCTTGGGCGACGCGGTAGATCTGCCCGTGAATGCCACTACCCTGCGGATCGAACGCCAGAAAGGCCTGCTTGTGCAGGAGCTTTTCCAGGTCCAGATCAGGGTTTTCGCTGACCAGTTCCAGGTCGAAACGAAACGGCTGGCTGATGCCTTCGGTGCCGGTGAACGACAGCACTTGCAGGTCGCCGACGTAGTCTTCGACCTTGAGGCTGAAGTGGGTTTCGTTAGCTGGGTTGAACATAAAGTGCTCCCTGTTCGAATGTCATCCATTACGCCCGAAGTCGCAGACGTTGCAGCCAGGACGAAGTGGCGCCCAAGGCGTCACGCAATTGTTGGGCAGTGATGGTGCGTGCTGCCGGGTCGAAGCTCAGCGCGGTTTGCAGCGCTGGCCAACAGTGTTTCGGTAAGTTCGCCGGCGCGTGCAACTCGCGCTCCAGGTGCTCGTCGCGAGCCTGGGTCGAGGGCAAGCGGCGGAACGGGTGTTTGCCGCCAGCCAGTTCGTAGATCACGCAGGCCACGCCGTACACGTCCGCGCTGGCCGACAACGGTCGGCCCTCAAGCAGTTCGGGGGCGGCGTAGCCCGGGGTCCAGGCGTTGAAACGTTCGCGGCTCAGGTGCGGCAGGCCGGGCATCACGCCCTCCTCTGCCTGGCCCAAACCGAAGTCGAACAAGCGCAAGCCTTCTTCGCTGAGCATGACGTTGCTCGGTTTCATGTCACCGTGCAGCACGCCGCGACCGTGGGCGTAGGCCAGCGTGTCGAGAAGCGGCAGGACGATGTCGCGCAGTTCTTGCCACGGCAGGCCGAGGGGCCGCTCGCAGAGCAATTTGTCCAGGGTCAGGCCACGCATGTATTCCATGGTGATGAAGGCCCGCTGGCAATCGGTGTCGACTTCAAAGGTGTGCGCACGCACGACATTGTCGTGGCGCAGGCGTCGGGTCAGGGCGAACTCGCTGTAGAGCAAGGCACTGGCGTCCGGCGATTCGGCAAATTCTTCGCTGAGGATTTTCAGCGCTATGTAAGGGTCGGGATCGCCGAACTGTTCGTGCAGCAGATCCCGCGCCCGGTAAACGGCGCCCATGCCACCGGCCCCGAGCAGACGCTCGAGGTGGTAGCGACCGGCGAGTACATCCGGCAGAACACCGATGCTGGCCTTGGTCGGCGCCAGCAAAGGCTCTGCTTTGTTTTCCTTGGCGAAGGCGAAGTAGGTCAGGTTGTTGGCCTGCTCTTCGCTCATCAACAAGTCATCGATGGGTGATTCGATCTTGGTCATTGGCGGATCACCACGGCTGTCAGGTTGTCGCGCGCGGCGCCACGCAGGGCGCCGTCGAACAAACGTTCCAGCGCCACGTGCGGCGCGCTGAGGCTGAGGGCGGTGCCGAGGGCATCGCTGCTCAGGCCCTGATACAAACCATCGCTGCAGAGCAAAAAAGCATCGCCCGGATACACCTCAAGTTCGAGGACATCCAGGGTCAGTTGCTCAGCGGCGCCGACGGCTCGGGTCAACGCCTGAGCCGCCGGGTGTGCCGCCGCTTGTTCGACGCTCATCTGTTGCTCGTCGATCAGTTGCTGTTGCAGCGAATGGTCCTTGGACAGCTGATACAAACGCTGCCCGCGCCACATATAACAGCGGCTGTCGCCGGCCCAGATGCAGGCCGCGCGATTGCCTTCCACCAGCAGCGCCACGACGGTGCTGCCCATGATGCTGTCGTGACGCCCGGCGGTGACCGTCAACTCCTGCCCCAAACGCCGGTTCAGCCAGTGCAGGCACTGGCGGATGGCTTTGAGGCGTTCGTCGAAGTCCTCGTGTTGCGGCAGCTCAGCCAGGCTGGCGACGATCAACTGGCTGGCGATGTCGCCACCCTGATGACCGCCCATGCCGTCCGCGACCACCCACAGCCCCTGCTGTGGCGAGTCGAGGAAGGCATCTTCGTTGCGCGCCCGCACCTTGCCCGGGTCGGTACGCGCCGCGCTGCGCCAGGCACTGGCCACCAGCATCAGAGCTGCACCGGCATACGGAAGGTGCGCAGCACGCCCATGTCGAACGGGTTCGGCGTGCGCTGGCTGCTCAGCAGGTAGTTGGCGCGCAGGCCACCCACGTCCGCTTTCAGCACCAGCACGTCGCGACCGGTCAGGTACTCGGTCTGCATCAGATCGAACAGACGGAACAGCGACCATGGGCCAGAGTTCTTCTCGATACCGATCGGCCGCCCGGCCATCTTGTCCATGACCAGACTGGTGCGACCGTCTTCAGCATCGGTCGGCCATTTGAAGGTCATTGGCAGGATCGGGCCGTGGCGGTATTCCATGGTCTTGTCGCCGAACTTGAACTCGGAACGGCTGACCGCCGGATCGAGGGTGTACGGCTCCAGTTTGAACTGCACGGTCGGCTCGGCCGGGTTGATCGAGAAGAAGCTCTGACGAATCGTCAGCGCTGCCGCCATCTGATCGAGGTAGACCTTGGACACCGGCAGGCTGTGACCGTCGACGCTGCGCATGCGGTAGTTGCCCGGATCGCCGCTGACGAACGGACGCATGTAGCTGTCGAAGAAGCGGTCGACGATGCCTTGAGCCTTGAAGAACTCGCGGAAGTCGCTGATCGCCACGTCGCTGGTGCTGCTGGCGCTGAACGGATAACGCTTGCTGATGGTTTTGCCATACACGCTGTACAGCTCGTTCTGATAACGACCGTTCAGGTATTGGTAGGCATCGTTGAGCACCAGGCGCCACGAGTCTTCGGCCAGCACGTTGAACCACACGCTCAGTGGACGCGGCAGGCGACCGGAAGCGGCGCGCAGGTTGGTCAGCGCATCACGCTGGCCGCTCATGCGGGTTTTCGCCAGTTCGAACGCGGCTTGTTCCGGCGTGCTGGAACGGGCCAGGCCGGACAGTTGCAGTTGCAGGTCGTTGAGCGCGTTGAACGCTGGCGTCAGGTCAGCGCCCGGGCCGTTGTTGTCATCAAGCAGGCGATGCAGCGGTTCGAAGCGACGTTGTAGCGACTTCTTCGCGGTGTCCGGCAGGCTCTTCGCAACGCTCAGGGCCGAAGCCTTGTCCGCCACGGCTGACGCCAGTTTGCCGACTTTACCCAGTTTGCCTTTCTGCCCTGCCAACGCATCAGCGGCATCACCGGCTTCATCAACAGGGTCAGCGGCTGCCTCGAAGCGGGTGTTCTCGCGTACTTCGGTCAACAGCGCCAGCACCGGCGAGTTGGCCGAGGTCAGGCCCGCCAGTTGCTCGGCGCCTTCACCGGCATCGCTGATCGGCGGCAGTGCAACCTGGCCAACGGCTTCGCTCCAGTAGTTGGCGTAGTCGCGGAAGTACAGTTGCTCCAGCTCGACCATCAGGCGACGCAAGTCCATGTCGCTGATGCCCGCACCTTCGCCCAGCACCCAGTTGTCGCGCAGGATGTCGGTGACCAGCGTTGCGCCCTGAACCGAGAAATACTGCTGATAACCGGACTGGGTGTAGAAACCCGGGATCACGTATTCGGTGCCGATAAACAGCGAACCTTGCGGGCCGAGGTGTTGGCTGAAGCGGTATTCCGGCAGGTTGCGCGCCTGCTCGCGGAGCATGCGATAAACCACGGTGGCCAGCGATTCGCTGCGCAATACCTGACGCGCCTGAGTGACCAGTTGATCGTTCAGCGGGTAGATAAATGGCTGCTTCAGCAAACGCTCCAGATGCGCGTTCAGACCGTTCTGCACCGCGGTGTTGCCGTTGTAGCGCTGCGACCAGTCAGTGGCGACCCAGTCCTTGAGCCAGACGGCATCGCGACGGTCTTTCATGTTCAACATCAGGTACGCGCGCAGGCTGTTGAGCAGCTTTTCGCGGTCCTTCATGTTGGCGCGGATCTGCCCTTCGAGCATGGTCGCTACCCGTGGCAACAGTTGCTTTTCAAGCTCGCGCTCGTAAGCCTCTTTGACCACTGGATTGACGTCTTCGCCTTGATACAGACCACCACGTTCGTGATAGGAAACGTCGCCCTTCTTCGGGAACGCCTGCGTTGCGGCGTAGCTGGTGTCGAGGGTTTTCAGCACGCCCATGGCGTCATCACGCGGCGTCAGGGCGCTGCGCTGCTGTGTCCAGTTCTGTGCCAGATTGCGCAGGTTTTCCAGACGCTCGTAGTTGGCCGAGAAACCGCCCGCCCAGAGCATGCCGAACAGCGCCAATGCCGCCAGTGCGCCGACGTACAGCGCCCGCTGGCCCCAATGAATGCGGCTGCGTTCGCGCTTGTCCAGACCGGCCAGATCGGCCTCGGGGAAAATCACCCGGCTGAGCAAGTGATGGATGAAACGCGAACGACCGCTGCGCAGGGTCGGCAGCACACCGGCGTTCATGCCGAGGCTGGCGCCGATGCCGGCGGTGGTCGAGTCCAT
Source organism: Pseudomonas sp. NPDC087690 (assembly GCF_044743175.1). NCBI lineage: Bacteria > Pseudomonadati > Pseudomonadota > Gammaproteobacteria > Pseudomonadales > Pseudomonadaceae > Pseudomonas > Pseudomonas sp. NPDC087690. The sequence continues at coordinate 16,416 of NZ_JBIUVX010000042.1, read as the reverse complement.
TTCCTGGGTCAGGTGCGGCGCGCTGGTCAGGTAGAACCCACGCAGTTGCGTGGCACGCTGATAGCGGTTGCCGGTGAACGCCATGTCGACGAACAGGCACAGGCGCTCGCCGATCAGTCCCAGTTGATGCGGGAAGTCGAGGATGCGGCCACGGCGCTGCGTGTCGCGCTCGGAGTGCATGCGCATGATCACTTGGCTGTTGAGGCGACGCAGCAGTTCTTCGAACTCGTTGCGCAGCACAGCCACGTCGGTGCCGACCTGATCCTTGCGGAAACTGGTTCCGAGCACCTGATCGCTTTCTTCGCGGGTCAGTTGATCGAAGAACTCGTCGAAGCCGAGCAGCTTGTCAGCCTTGCTCAGGACCAGATACACCGGCACATCGACGTGCAATTTCTGATGCACATCCTGCAGACGACCACGCACTTGGCGTGCCAGGGTATCGATGTCCTGCTCACTGCCGCCGAGCAGGGTTTCCACCGGAATGGTCACCAGCACGCCGTTCAGCGGACGGCCGCGACGACGTTTGCGCAGCAGCTCCAGCAAGGTCGTCCAGGCACTGCCGTCGACTTCCACATCCGGTTGCGTGGTGTAACGCCCGGCGGTGTCGATCAGCACACCGTGGTCGGCGAAGTACCAGTCGCAATGACGGGTGCCGAGGGTGTCGCGGGTCAGCTTGCGGTCGATCTTGTTGATCGGGAATTCCAGACCGGAAAAGTCCAGCAGGCTGGTCTTGCCCGAGGCTTGCGGACCGATCAGCAGATACCACGGCAAGTCGCTGCGCCAGCGTTCGCTGCGGCCGCGATACAGGCTCGAGGTCTTCAGGGTTTTCAGCGCGTCTTTGAAGCGCGCCTTCAACTCTTTCTGCTCGTCGTCGATCAGCTCTTCGCGGCGGATGCGATCCTGGCCGTCTTCGCTTTCTTCGTCGGCTTTCTTGCGGATACCCGCGCGCCAGCTGACGAAGACCATGGTCAGGCCCCAGATCAGGAACAGCACGGCAATGGTCAGCAAGCGGGCGGTCGAACCTTCCCAGAACTTGTAATCATCGACCGCCAACAACGGGCCGACGAACCACACCAGCAGCGCCACGAACAGCACCAGCAGCAGGGTCCAGACCCAGGTCTGGCGCAGGAAGGCGCCGACTTTCTTGAAAAACTTTTTCATCACACGTCCCTGTTTACGGCTGCGACTGCGGTTGGACCGCGGCTGGATCAAGCGGCTGATAAGGTTGCAGAACGGTGTCGCGCTGCTCGCCCAAGACCCAGGCGAAACCCGAATACATCACCACCAGGCAGACGACAGTGAACAACACCACCATCCAGGCCGGCACGATGCGCACCAGGTTGCGGCGCTGATCGTCGAGGCCTTCCCAGTGCGGCGACAACTCACGCGGCACGTCGCCACGCAACTGACGGATTTGCCGGTACAGAGCGTCGCGGATGCCTTCGAGTTCGAGCATGCCGCGTGCCTGCACGCGGTACTTGCCTTCGAAACCGAGGGACAGGCACAAATACATCAATTCGAGCATCGGCAGGTGCTTGACCGGGTTCTTCGACAGTCGATCGAGCAACTGGAAGAACTTCTCGCCACCGAAGGTTTCGTTGTGGAAGCTGCTCAGCAGGCTCATCTGCGACCACTCGCTTTCGTTGCCCCACGGTGTGGTCACGACGGCTTCGTCGACCACGGTGCAGAGCACGTAACGCGCGGCCATCACCTGGCTGCTTTCGGCGCCGTTGTGCAGGGCGCGCACTTCAAACAGCTTGAGCCCGGCGGTCAGGCGCTCGTTGAGCGCGTAGAGATCTTCACGGGTTTCACTGTGCTTGAGGCGCACCACTTCCGAAAGCAACTCGGACGAGGCTGCCACCAGCGAATTGAGGCTGATGTTGAACGCTTCCGCCGGACGCAGGCGCGCGGCGTAGATCATGCGTTCTTCCAGTTGCTCGAAGCGCGGTGGCGCGGCGAAGTCGGTCAGCGGACTCGACGCCGGTCCGTGGCCTTGACGATCGAGCAGGACGGTTTTGTCGTCCTGGTTGTAATCCGTTTCCTTGATCATGTCGGTCAGTTCCTGATGGCCCAGAATTTCAGTTCAAGCTCGGCAAATTCGCCGGACACGTGGAACGCGAAACCGCCGGAGCGCTCGAGTTGTGCCAGGTCTTCGGAACTGAGTTCGAGGATGAAATAGGTTTTGTTCGAATGGAACGCGATCTGCCGTGGGGCCACCGGCAACGGTTTGACCTTGATCCCCGGCAAGTGCAGGTTGACCAGTTGGCGGATACGCTCCACCGGGCCGACCTTGAGGTGCGCCGGCAAGCGATGGCGCAGTTCTTCGGAGTCGCAGTTGGCACTCGCTGCCAGCACGAACGAGGCCGAGCCGAGCAGTTTGTGGTCGTGCAACGGCGACACGATGATGCCGTACTGACGCGCTTGCAGGATCAGTTCGATGGCGTGCTGTTCGAGCACCATCGACAGTACCTGACGAATCGCTTCCATCAGTTTGCGGAAGCTGCCGCCCTGATCGGCGTGGGAGTAGCGGCTGTCCAGACGCGGACGTTTGCTCTCGCCGGAGAAGGTCGCCAGATCGCCGAGCATGGTCAGCAGCGTGCGGTACAACTCTTCCGGGTGCACCTGCTCCAGCCCGAGGTAGTGGCGCAGCAGCAGTTCGGTGCGGTTGATCAGTTGCAGCATCATGAAGTCGCCGACTTCCGCGCCGCCAACCTTGCCGTTGGAGCGAATCCGTTCGGCAATGGTGTCGCCCCGGTGGCTGAGCATGCTGATCACTTCTTTCAGGCACGACAGCAGATAGCTGGAGGCGTGGGCCTGAATGTAGGTCGGGACGAAATCCGGATCGAGGCTGATCACGCCGTCGGGCGTGGTGTCGAGCACGTCGCAGATCTTCAGCTTTACGTAGGCCTGATCGCTCTGCTGCTCGCCGAGCAACAGTTTGAAGTCCGGACGGCCGCAGCTGACCTGGCTGGCAGAATCGTCGCCGGCGTTGGAGTCGGCCACTTCGGCGTCGTACGCGGTGTAACGCGCGAGCACGTCGGACTGCTCCGGACGGCGCGACTCGATGTGGTTGCCGGTGACCAGCGGCAGCGCCAGATAGATCGGCGTGTTGCCGGTGTTCGGTGGCACGTCCAGCGCCAGCGGCTCGGTGTTGCCACCGAGTTCGAACAGGCTGCCGTCCGGCAGAATCCCCGAGGCTTCACTGATCACCAGTTTGCCCATGTTGAGGAACTGCAAGTCGATCTCCAGATTGAGGAAACCCCAGGTGTAGCCACCGAGCAATTGCGTGCGGGTTTTCATCTGGTGATCGTAGTAGCGATCGTTGTGCTGGAAGTGCTGCGGCCGCAGCAGCATGCCTTCCTGCCAAATGACTTTATGGGTATTCATGGTCAGTCATCCGCCTTGGCGAGCACTTGATTGGTGTTACGGATGCCGGTCTGATCCAGAGTCAGATCGACTTCGGTAACTTCCAACGGAGTGATCTGCACCGTGTGGCGCCATTGGGTTTCCGGCAAGTCGCGGTAAGCGGCAAGAACGCCGACATAAAGGCTGCCCTCTTCCACCTTGAGTTTCAGTTCCACGGTTTCGCCCGGGCGCAGTTCGAGTTCTTCACTGGCCACCAGATCCGGGTTGAGGGATTCCTTGGCGCGCTCGTAGAGGCTGAAGAAGTCAGCGTTCTCGAAGGTCACCGGGTGCTTGAGCTCGAACAGACGCACCACCACCGGCGATGGGCGGCCGTTGAGGTCGAGGTTCAACTGATCGCTGCCGGTCAGTTTCAGGTTGATCTTGGTCACTTTCGAGTACGGCGACAGCGACGAGCAACCGGCGAGCAACACCAGCACGGTGAGCGCAGTCAGCGTCTTGAAAAAAGCGGTCGAGCGGCGAGACATGCGCATCATCCTTGGTGGTCGGTGTGGAGGGTGGAGATCAGGCGGATCTGTTCTTCGTAGGCTTGGGCGAAGTCGCGGGCCAGCAGACGCTCGCTCCAGTCATCGTCCTGACGCAGCGCCTGGTGATAACGGCCGAACGCTCTCCAGCGCCCGCCAGACGTGGCGATCAATGGCTTGCTGTCGCGCTCGAAACGCAGGGTCAGTTGCTCCGGCGAAAAGTGCTCCAGGGTGCCGCGCACGGCGGCGCGGCTGGCGGTCAGCAGTGCAACCTGATGCGCCTGCAGATCGCGGAAGGCACGGGAGATCGCCTGCTCGGCCGGCAGATGTCCGGGCTTGCTTGGCTGCAACAGAATCTGCAGCGCTTCACTCGGATCGACGGCGAATTTCAGCGGATTCTTGTTGGTGCCTTGCACGGTGGTCTGGGCCAGACGCAGTTCGTTTTTCAGCTCCGAACGGGTGCGCAGGCTCTGCTGCAAACCGCCGATGCTTTGGCGCAGCAAGCGTGCAGCATTCAAGGCCAGGGCTTCGCGCTCGTCGTGGCTGAGGCCTTTGACGTCCACACCCAGCGCCGCACCGAAGTGCTCCCAGAAACCTTCGCTTTGACGCTCGACGGCTTTCGGTGCCGGAGCGGGCTCAGGTTCGGCGGGCGCGGCGATCAGCTCCGGCACCATCAGGCTTTCCATGTCGATGCGCGCGTAGTCGGCGCGTTGACGGGAGTCTTCCGGCTTGGTGTTCGGCGCCAGCAGTTCGTCGATTTCCGAGTACACGCGCTCTTGCTGTTCGAGGGCATTGAGCGGGTCGAGATCGAGAAACGCGTCGTCCGGGATGATGCTGCCCGCGGCGCGCGGACGCCCGGCTTCACCGTCGAAAGTCGCCGGGTCGCGTACCAGACGTGCACGTATCTCGAAGTCACCGAGCACGTAGGTGCTGCCGTGCTCGATACGCACCGGTTCGCCTTTGTGCAGGCGTGCGCCGCTGTCACCGTCCTGCACACCGTTGCTGCTGGTGTCGGTCAGAAAGAACGTGCCTTCGCGGTAGCTGACAATCGCGTGGTGATTGGACAGGTGACGCTTGCGGTCAGGGATGATCCAGTCGCAGTCCTCGCCCCGCCCGATCACGCCGCCGGCCTGTTTAAAGGTCTTCTGGCACAACTCGGTGGGCACGAACTGCTTGGTGTTCAGCATTTCGAAAACCAATTCCATGTTTGATGCTCCTTGCGGTCACTTGCCGCGATTGACCGCTTGCGGATCACCCAACGGGCGATAGTCGTTGTCGTTGAATTTGTAATTGCCGCTACAGCCGCCAAGGCCGCATAGAACGACGAGGGTCAGCAGGACAGCGTGCCAGTGACGAACAGACATCAGAGGGTCTCCAGGTGTAGACAAAGCACAAAGCGCCGACCCTCGCGGGCGGCGCTGAAATTGATTTTTGAGGTGAAATCGATGAGCGTTTGCCTAGCCATCGAAATCCCCCAGATTGATGTTCAGACGACCGAGCCGGTACAGCAGCGTGCGCCGGGGCAAGCCCAGTTCGCGGGCCGCGAGGGTCTGGTTGCCGTCGTTTTTGCGCAAGCAATCGAGCAGCAAGGTGCGCTCGACCTGCTCCAGGCGTTCGCGCAGATTCAGGTGGCTGTTGTCTTCCAGCATCGGCTCCAGGCGCAGGGAAAAATGCTCGGCGAGCAGCTCGCCGCCTTCGCACAGCAACACCGCACGTTCGACCAACGCCTTGAGTTCGCGGACGTTGCCGGGGAAGGTGTAACCGCCCAGATGCTCCAGCGCTGCATCCGACCAGCGCACCGGATCACGCTGCAAATACGTGCAGGTCTTGTCGGCGAAATGCTGGGCCAGTTCGAGGATGTCGCCTTCGCGCTGACGCAGCGCCGGCAACTCGATCGGGAATTGCGCGAGGCGGTAGTACAAGTCCTCGCGGAATTTGCCTTCGCTGACCAAAGTCGACAGATCGCGGTGAGTGGCAGCGATGATGCGTACGTCGATCTTGTGCGTGTCGTTGGAACCCAGCGGACGGATCTCGCCTTCCTGCAACACGCGCAAAATCTTCGCTTGCAACGACAGCGGCATGTCGCCGATTTCATCGAGCAACAGCGTGCCACCATTGGCCGCATCAAACAGACCCGCACGGTCGCGGTCGGCGCCGGTGAAGGCACCTTTGCGATAGCCGAACAGCTCGCTTTCCAGCAGGTTTTCCGGGACCGCTGCGCAGTTCTGCACGATGAACGCCTGAGACCGGCGCGGGCCGCAATCGTGAATCGCCCGGGCGACGACTTCCTTGCCAGTGCCGGTTTCACCGCGCAGCAACACGGTGTACGGGCTGTGCAGCACTTTGCTGATCAGCGAATGGGTCTGGCGCATCGCCGCGCTTTTACCGATCAAGCCGTAGCCACTGATGCTAGGTACGCTGCGCGCCACCGTGGCCGTTTCCGCCAGCGGCTGACGCAGGCGTTGCAACAAATGCAATTGGCCAAGCACGAACGAGCCGAGCTGGCCGAGGGAATCGGCAAAGCCTTGCAGGTTGGTGCGACGACGACTGGCACACAGCAGCAGACCTTCGACTGCCTTGTGCTGGTTGACCAGCGGCACGCACAGCAACGACTGCCACGGCGAAGCCGCTGCCGGCAGAAAACTGGTTTCGTGCAAGCTGCCGCTCAAGTCGTCGAGGCACACCACGCGGTTCTGGCACAGGGCGAACTGCAGCAGTTGTTCGCCGTTGTAATCCGCCGGCAGGCTCGCCGCTTCGCGCGGTTGCAGGGCGCCGTCGAGGTATTCGGCGTTCATCCCCAGGCAGGTGTGGGTGGCGTCGAGCAGATACAGCTGCGTCAGTTCGCAACCGCTCAGCTCGGCCAGCCCACGCACGAAGTCACCCAGCAACGCAGCCCCGTCCGCCGCCCGCGACAGACTGGCGAACTGCGCCAGCAACGCTTCGGCATAGACCAGCGGCTGCGGCACCTGAGTGAACATCACACCCACCTCAGGCGAACTCGCACGTCACGCTGGCTTCGCCGTCGAGCGTGGCATGCACACGCTTGAGACTTTCGCCGGTGGCCATGGCGTCGAGCAAACGATCCGCCACCAGCGGCAGCACGTGCTGATCGAGCAGATGGTCGATCAGGCGCGCGCCGCTGTCGCTTTGCGTGCAACGCTCGGACAGGTGATCGACAAGGTTCTGGCACCAGCTGAAATCCAGCTGACGACGGTTGAGGCGCTCGCCAAGACGACCGAGTTTGATCTCGATCAGTTCGCGCAGCACCGGGCCGCCGACCGGGTAGTACGGCACCACTTTCATTCGCGCCAGCAGCGCCGGTTTGAAGTGTTTGCTAAGGACCGGGCGAATGGTTTCTTCGAGGACTTCAGCGGTTGGGCGTGCGCCGTTCTCGCAGAGATCGCTGATCTTGTCGCTACCGAGGTTCGAGGTCATCAGGATCAACGTGTTGCGGAAGTCGATCTCGCGACCTTCACCGTCGTTGGCCACGCCTTTGTCGAAGATCTGGTAGAACAGGTTGAGCACGTCCGGATCAGCCTTTTCGACTTCATCGAGCAACACCACCGAATACGGTTTCTGGCGCACGGCTTCGGTGAGCATGCCGCCCTCGCCATAACCGACGTAGCCCGGTGGCGCGCCGATCAGACGGGAAACGGTGTGCTTCTCCTGGAATTCGGACATGTTGATGGTGGTGATGAAACGATCGCCGCCGTACAGCAAGTCAGCCAGGGCCAGTGCGGTTTCGGTTTTACCCACGCCGCTCGGGCCGACCAGCAGAAACACGCCGACTGGCGCATCAGGTTTGTTCAGGCCGGCAGCGGTGGCGCGCATCGAGCGATCCAGTGCGTGTACGGCTTGTTCCTGACCACGGATGCGCGTGCGCAGGTCGGTGGCGAAGCTGGCGACCTTGGCGTTGTGTTCGCGGGCCAGTTGCGCCAGTGGCACGCCGGTCCAGGCGCTGATCACTTCGGCAACCAGACGCGGGCACACTTCGAAACTGACCAGACGCTCTTTGACCTGAGCGGCAGTCAGGGCGCTGTGGGTTTCGTTGAGCTGGGCTTCCAGCGCTTCGACGCTCTGGCCTTCTTCGACTTCGGCAGCGACGGTTTCGATCACGGTGCCTTCGGCGTCTTCCTCAACGGTGACCACTGGCTCGACGGCAGCAGCTTCGCGGGCCTTGGCCAGTTGCTGACGCAGTTCCAGCAGGCGCTCGGCCAGTTGCTTCTGTTCAGTCCACAGGGTTTCCAGCGCGACCATTTCAGTTTCGGCTTCGTCCAAACGCGCTTCCAGTGCCTCCAGCGCTTCATGGTCGATCAGCAGACCAGCCTCGGCATCGCGACGCAGCGCCTGACGCTGACGGCCACCTTCAGCCAGTTCGCCACGCAGGCGCTCGAGGCTTTCCGGAGCAGCGGCGAGGCTGATGCGTACGCGAGCGCAAGCGGTGTCGAGAACGTCGACAGCTTTGTCCGGCAGTTGCCGGCCAGCCAGATAACGTGCGGACAATTCCGCCGCCGAAACCACCGCATCATCACGCAGGTAGATGCCGTGGCTCTTCTCGTAAACCTGGGCCAGACCACGGAGGATGGTCACCGCTTCGCTGACGGTCGGTTCGTGCAGTTGCACCGGCTGGAAACGACGGGCCAGCGCCGGGTCTTTCTCGAAGTATTTCTTGTACTCAGCCCAGGTGGTCGCGGCGATGGTGCGCAGTTCGCCACGGGCCAGTGCCGGCTTCAACAAGTTGGCCGCATCGGAACCGCCGGCATTGCCGCCCGCGCCGATCAGGGTGTGGGCTTCGTCGATGAACAGAATGATCGGTTTCGGCGAGGCTTTGACTTCGTCGATCACGCCTTTGAGGCGACGTTCGAACTCACCTTTGACGCTGGCGCCGGCCTGCAGCAAGCCCATGTCCAGCGACAGCAGCTCAACGCCTTTGAGCACTTGCGGCACTTCACCGGCGGCGATGCGCGACGCCAGACCTTCGACGATGGCGGTTTTACCCACGCCAGCTTCACCGACCACAATCGGGTTGTTCTTGCGGCGACGGGCGAGGATGTCGACCATCTGCCGGATCGCGCCGTCACGGCACAGCACCGGGTCGAGTTTGCCGTCGCGGGCCTGTTGCGTCAGGTTGTGGGTGAAACGCTGCAGCAGCGATTCGCCCTGTGCGGCCGGTTTGCCATTGGCCGCTGGTTGCTCCTGTTGCGACAGGGCAAATTCCTTCAGGCGATCGATGTTCAACTTAGCGAGCAGCGGCTGATAGCGGCTGCCGGCGTAGCGCATCGGATTGCGCAGCAGCGCAAGGATCAGCGCGGCGTCTTCGACCTGGGTCTGGCCCAGTTCGAGGTTGGCCACCAGCAGCGCGTCTTGCAGCCACTGCACCAGTTCCGGGGCGAACACCGGGTTACGCGAAGCGCTGTGTTCGACGCGCGATTGCAGCGCGGCGCTGAGTTCACCGGCGTCGACGTCTGCATCCTGCAGTGCGCGCGACAACAAGCCATTCGGGCGCTCGAGCAGGCCGAGCATCAAATCTTCGACGAGGATCTTGCTGCCGCCACGGGCCACGCAACGCTCGGCGGAACGTTCCAGATCACGACGGGTTTCGGCGTCCAGCGCCTGGATGAGTTGTTGCAGGTCTACGTTGATCATGGCTCACGTCCTTAATGAATTTTGCTGCCCAGGGTCACCACGCCGTCCGCTTTTTCGCGGCCCAGCCAGCTGGTCCAACCGAGGCGACAGGCGTTCTGCTCACCGATGCGCAGTTCGCGGATTTCTTCCTGGCGCAGAACCAGGCGGATGTCGTAATCGAGCGGGTCACGCAAGGTGAACCGCACCAGCGCGCAGAGCGGCTGGTAACCGAAACCGATCGGCAGGAATTCATGGAATCGCTGCCAGTCGAGTTCGGTGATGTGAATGCGGAATTTGCCGCTGCGGTCGCGCACGTGTTCGCCGAGCACCAGGTCTTCACCGAGCAGGCTGTTGGCACGGCCCAATCGATTGCGCTGCTCTTCGAGAATTTCCACTCGGCGCTCGATGCACTGCTCGATGACCAGGTCTTCGTGCTTGAAGTAGTAACGCAGCACGGCTTCGATCAGCGCCGCCGAGTGCGCCCGCAAGCTGAGCAAGCCGAGGTACGGCAGCAGGCGTTTCCAGTTGAGTTCCTTGGCCTTGCGAATCTCGTCGCCGCCCAGGCCGATCAGCGCAAACAGCTGCGCCGAGAACGGGTCGAGCGCGCCGCTCTGGAAGCTCGCACGATAGCGATACTTGCGCCAGATCGGCAGCATCAGCCGTTGCAGGCGATGGTGGAACAAGTCGAGGAAATTGCGCGTCGGGTTGCCGTCCTCGCTGTCGCCCAGGGCTTGTTCACCGTAGAACGCCGGCAGCGGCGAGCCGGAACCGACCAGGCCGATCAGGTTGAAACGCATGCGCGCGCGCATCTGCCCGTGTTCTTCGAAGAACTCGACGCGATCGACGTCGCTGCGCGGAAAGCCCAGGCTCGGGTTGGCCTGAAACTCGACCTGATCGTACAGATCGTCTTCGCTCAGATGCGGGTGTGCTTCGCGCAGCCGGTCGATCACCAGCAGCACGGCCTGAAACAGCGAGTACTCGCGTATTACCTTGGTCAGCCCGCTTAAAGCAGGGGCTGCAGGCCCATACGTGGTGTCCATTGGTACACCTCTCCCTGTGTGCTTTTTACGCGCAGCTCATGGAATGAATTGAGACTGGCGTAAAGCGCGAAAAACTCGTTAAGAACCGAAGCGAAAACGAACAGGTCGCCTTCGCCGATATACCCTTCCGGGTCGATGGTCAGTTCGGTGCGCAAACCGCGCACCGGTAGCCCACGGTGCAAGCGGTCGACGTGGTGATGCTTGATGTGCTTGAGGCCGCCGAGCAGGCGTTTGCTGACCTTCTCCGCGTGCTGGTCGTAGTAACGCGGCAAGTCGTAGGTTTCGAGAATAACCTTCAACGCATTGACGTCGGCCAGCGACAGATAGTTAAGCGACATGTTGCTGATCAGCTTCCACAGGAAGTCACGGTTCAGCGGTGGCGCGAAGCTCGACGTGGCCGGGGTAATGTTGCGGAAACTCAAGAACTCCGGCGTCTCTTCGCAGGCCATGCAGATGTCGCCGAGCTTGAGCTTGCGCGGCAGGTTCTGGTTGGTGCAGATCAGCTCGATCGACAGGGTTTCGTGGGCTTCGGTGTGACGAATGCCGAAGCTCAGGTATGTGTCGAGGCCGTCGTGCAGCAAGGACGAACGCTGGCGAATGCTGTAGTGCGGACGGCTGTTGGGCACGTCGAAACTCGGGTCGTGCTCGAAGGATTCGAACGGCACGTATTCCTGATAACCGAGGCCGCCGGGCTTCCAGCCAGTCACGGTTTCCACCGAGAACACGCCGCAGTTTTCCAGATCGAATTCCGCCGGCAGCAACAGGTATTCGTCCTGTTTGCCGTCGAGGCGAATCGGCAATGCATCGTGGGCGAACAGGTTGGCAATCGGTGTGCAAAACAGCTTCACGTTATCCAGGGTCGGGCGCATGCGCATGATGCCGCTCTTGCGGATATCGAAGCGCAATTCAAGGCCGCGCATCTGCTTCAGCGTGTCTTCCGGCAGCGCATTGAGGATGTCCAGACCATTGACGTCGACGAACAGGAACTTGTCCTGGAAGGCGAAGTATTCCTGGAGATAGCGATAGCCGCGGAAGGTGTTCAGCGGATACGGGATCAACGCCTCTTCTTCGGCAAAGCCCACCGGTTTGACCCGATCACCGGGAATCTTGAACGCCATCGGCTTGCCGCTGACGCCATCAATCGGTTTGCCGGCACCGTCGAGCGGGATCAGTTCGATGCCTTCGAGGTTGCGCAGCAGGCTCAGGTAGAGCATCTGGCTGATGTAGCGCTCACCGGCAAAGTGCAAACGCAGCTTGCTCAGTTCCAGCTCACCGAGGTGGCCATCGGCACTCATTTCCAGACGCAGGCTGAGCAGCGAGCCGTCGCCCTTCACCGAGTAATTCAGCGCGGCCAGATCCAGTGGCAACACTTCGGTCGGGTAGCAAGTACGGAAGCGGCAGCGCACGTCTTCGATCGGCTTGCTTTCAATCGGCGTATCACGCTCGACGCGCAACGCCGGCCCGGAACGCTTGAGCGGATCGAACTGCAAAATGCTGAACGCCGGCAGCGGGCGCATATAGTTCGGCCACAGCAGTTGCATCAGCGAATGGCTGAGTTCCGGCAGCTCGTCATCGAGCTTCTGGCGCAGACGCCCAGTCAGAAACGCAAAGCCTTCGAGCAACCGCTCCACGTCCGGATCCCGCCCGGCCTGCCCCAGATACGGTGCCAACGCCGGACTACGCTCGGCGAAACGGCGACCGAGTTGGCGCAGTGCGGTGAGTTCGCTTTGGTAGTAGTGGTTAAAGGACACGGGGTACCTGCCTGGTAGTGGAACTCATCAAAAAAATATCCTGTAGAGCGCGACTGTCACGCCGGCACAGACGTAACCGCCAATCAGGAGAAACGGCACAATCGAGATCCAGCCGTACGCCATGTAAGCGTCCCTGGACGGCCCGACGAACAGACTGAACAAGCCATACAGCATCCATGGCACGGCGTAGAACGGGATGAACTTCACCGGCGCCCACCAAACCATCCGCAGTGCCTGTTGCTCGTTGCGGCTTTGCGCCGATCGGGACATCCACAGCGAGAAACCCAGAAGCCCGGGAATTCCCCACCACAACAGGTACTGCCAATAAATCCCGGTCGACTCGGATGTTAAATACTCGCCATTCCACAGGTCATAGGAACTGATCGCCAACACCGCCAGCAGTGGCCACCACAAGGCCGCCATGAAGAAGCTCAGTTGCGCACGACTAAGCATGAGCAGGGCTCGCAGGCGACGTCTGCCGCATCAGCGCAAGTCTTTCCCAACGCAGTTCAATCACCTGCGTGAGCAGAATCGCCAACAACGTGACTCCGCCTTGGGCCACGGTGTAGAACAGCGCACGTAGCGGGTTGTTCGGCACCATCATGAACAGAATCCAGGCAACCATCAGTGCGAGCAGACCGAGCTTGGCCCACAGGTTCGGGATGATCGCGGCCAGCGCGTTTATGCCAAAAAATATGTAGATGAACATGTAGTGGGCGATGCCAATCGCCACGCCACGGGTGGTGAATCCGCCGTTGAAGGCCTTGTAGGCCACCACCACTGCGTTATTCAGAAACACGTAGGCCACGCATCCCGCCGCGTGAATCGCCAGACAGAGTGCAAGACGCGCGTAGATATTCATCGCTGCGCCACTCCCTGTTTTTTCGGCGTGATCGCCATCGCCGAATACACATAGAGTTCAACGCCGTCGTAGCCGCCGATGGCGGCAGCGCTCAACGGATAGCTGTCCCGTGTGCCGTATCGAACCCAACCCTCAGTCCACATTCCGCCACTCTCGTGGCGAATCTCGACGTAGTAGTCCGGCGCCTCGTTCCTGGTAACTTCAACGAATACACCGCCATCCTCGGCGCCCACCCACAACGCGTTGGGATGAGCGAACAGCTTTGGTTTGGTCGAGCTTTCCATTCGCAACAGCAGCGCGAAGCCGACCAGAATCGTCAGCAAACCGACCGAGCAGAGGAAAGCGGCCAGGCATTGCCACGCTCTTGATTTCACTGAGCCGTTCCCGCTAAAAAACTTCATGGGCAGAAAGAACCATCAGTAATGACCCATGAACGAACAGCTTTTTGTTCAGTTCTTTCGGTGCTTGCGACAGCCTTTCGCAACGTCTGCGCGTCGATGGTTTTGGTCGCCGTCGGGCTCTTGATCGACAGGCTGTACTGGTCGCTGATCTGACCGGCTACGTCCTCGCCGAACGATCTGTAGTTGGCGATAGTTCTGCGCTGATTTGGATCCAACACCAAGCGGCGGGCTTTATCGTCATAGTTGGAGTCATGCACCACGGACAATTCCAGAGGCACGCCACAGGTGTTCAGCAGGAAAACATTATTGCTGTAGACCTGCTGAGCGGCGTAGGTAGTCACTGGGATGAAAAACGTGAAAAACACTGCCCACCCCGACATCGAAATCATCCTTGACTGTTTCATGAGCAGATCGATGCCTCGCTGATCATTTCTTCGTACCTTGTTTCGCACTGCACCATGTTTTGAAATTCAGGCGATCAAACCCCTGACAAACATTTGCTTTGGAAATAAAAATGTAAGGCGCAGCCGCGTCATAAGAAAAATAATAATAATTTTCCCCATCCTGACCGTAGATCCAATAGGAAGACGACCCTTGATTTATCTCATAAGGTTCAAAGGCGAGGATTGAGGATTCCGCAGGAATAAAATTAACGCCGTCCATTAACAGCATCAGCGAATTGGAGAAAATATTTGTCCACACGACAACCCCCACAGCCAAAATGCCGGCAGCAAGCGCAAGAGTGGTAGACGTCGAGAGTTTACCTTTCATAAAAATACAACCACGCCGTACCTGCTTTCGCTGCGTCTAACAACGTCATAGCATCGGTTGAATACTTTTCGGCAAGCGGCCCCGAACCGTTGTAGGAAGCAATCACCTTTTTCAGCTGGTCGGCGGTCAGCGCTCCGGAGTGACAGCGAGTCCCGGTAGCCCGGTCAACCAGTTCACGTAGATGGCCGGCGCAATAGTAGAGGTCTGCCTTCCAATCATCGCCCGGGATTCGCGTGTCCTGGTTCCAGCCAAAAATCCGGTACTGAACGTCTTCGGGCAAAGGTTTCTTGCAGTAATAGTTCTCTGTGTATTGAACGGACTTCTGCAATGTTGCCCTACTCATATTGGCAAAGCCGCTGGAGCCACCGGCCAACTTGTCCGGGACGGCATCGAAAGCCAAGTTGTCAACAATTGCCAGCAGAGTAGTCAGCGACCGTTCGCCGAATTGCATGGTTTGAAGAAATTTACTGCCCTTAGGTCCATTCTCCTGCTGCAGAATAACCGCCAGCAAAATATGCGGGACGCCATAATATTCAGCCGCCTGCTTTATCCAGACACGAATTTCTGTATCAGAGAAACTTGCCTTGAGCATTTCTTTGGTTTTTGGCACGTACCACATAATTTGCAACGGAGAAGGCAGCTCGCCGGTATAGCTCGGGATGCTGTCGTAGCCAGCCAGCGTTGTGACTTCTTTTCCGTTACAGCGGCAAACCTGCAACTCTACCGGCGCAACCTCAGAGGTTTTTGTGCTCGCGGCCGCGCCAGCTGGCACATATTCCTGCCCGTCCTTATTGATTTTTTCAGCCTCGGCCATGAATGAGTACTCCCTCAGCTCTCAATGAAAACTTCGATTTTTTCGGAAGCTGTGTGGGCCTTCACGCGATGAGTCAGGCCCAACTCATTGGTGATTCCACTTTCGAGAGAACCATCCGCTCGACGGAGTAGGTATTTCGTATCCGCAAGCGGATTGCCCAGACCGTTTTTCAGCTGGAACTGAGCATCGAAGCCCGGAATGATCAAAGGCACTGGCGGCACAAACGCCACAGGCGAATGCGAATTCCCGATAATCACCGTGCCAGAACCGGCGGTGACCTTGTTCCCATGCGAACCCACCGAACCGACCGTTGCAGCAGGTTTGCCGTTAATCAAAACCGTGGTCGCCAGATCGCCGACCATCGCACCACCACACGCAGAGGCATCACCTTCACGGGCGGCCGCGAGGCCGTCGAAGAACACGTCGCCGGAACCGGCGGCGATCGGGTTGGTACCGTGGCCAGGAAGTGGGCAAGCGGTGGGGTCGGATACGCGTGCTGCAGGTTTGCCAGACATCGGGGATCTCCTTAGGTGACCTTCACTTGTCCGCTGCCATCCAGGCGCGCGGAAAAACTGACCTGACGCTTGAACCCTTCAACTTCCAGCAGGCCTTCGATACTGAAGGCCAGGCGCAGTTGATCGTGGTCACGCGGCAGGGAAATGACACGCACGTTGCTCAGGCGTGGCTCGTAGGCTTCGATGAAGTTTTCGATGGCCAGACGGGCCTGACTCAGGGAGTCGTGCAGGCTCAGGCGCATGTCATTGAGATCGGGCAACCCGTAGTCGGACAGCGTTTGCACGCTGCCGGCCCGGGTGCTGAGCATTTTGGCCAGATGGGCAGCCACAGACGCCATGGCTGAAGCTTCGAGGCTCCTGCCTTTGCGCTGTTCCGCGTCGCCGTTGAGGCGTTCGAAAAGACTGCCGTATCCGTCCATGAGTCGCTCTTACTCTTTGTCCAGCTTGCCAACCAGCGACAGGGTGAAATCGGCACCCATGTACTTGAAGTGCGGACGCACGTTCAAGCTCACGCGGTACCAGCCCGGCTCGCCTTCAACGTCGCTGACGATCACTTGCGCAGCACGCAGCGGACGACGGCCACGGACTTCGGCGCTCGGGTTTTCCTGGTCGGCAACGTACTGACGGATCCACTTGTTCAGTTCCAGCTCGAGGTCGGTACGTTCTTTCCACGAACCGAGATGCTCGCGCTGCAGCACTTTCAAGTAGTGAGCCAGGCGGTTGAAGATCATCAAGTACGGCAGAAGGGTG